>CAYJDK010000059.1:3614-5984 GCA_964368905.1 uncultured Bacteroides sp. | reverse complement strand
TTCGCAAATATTCCACATGCCTTGTTGCACGGGGTTTTCAACGCTGCTTGATGAGTGTATAAGCACGCTGCTACCAAGCCCGGCCTCGTTAGAGAAAACACCGCGTGCAATGCCAAAACGCATGGCTTTAATTAAAGTATAGCCACCAACTCCACCGGCTGCACTGCGCAAATTAAATGCGCCGGACACTATGCTATAAAAAGCTGCCGGCAGCTGGCTTGAAAACTTTATAAGTATAATTAAGCAACCTAATATATATAATATTGCCATTATAGGCACAAGCTTTGATGTTACCTTGCCAATTCTTGTTATACCGCCTGATATTACAGTTGTAATTATTAAGCCTACTGTAATACCGGTAAACAATGGAGGTACATTAAAGCTTGTTTTTAATGCATTTGCTATGCTGTTGCTTTGTGCCATGTTGCCCATGCCATAACTTGCAAAAATTGCAAAAACAGCAAAGAGAACCGCAAGCCATTTGCTTTTTAATCCATATTGCAAATAATACATGGGGCCTCCCTGCCATTCACCTTTTTTATTTCGCCTCCTGTATAAAAAACCAAGCACGTTTTCCCCAAAACCAGTCATCATTCCAAAAATGGCAGATACCCACATCCAAAAAATGGCCCCGGGGCCACCTGCCGCAAGTGCAGTTGCAACGCCTACAATGTTGCCGGTGCCAAGTGTTCCTGCCAATGCTGCGGTAAATGTTTGAAAAGCGCTTATACTATGTTCATCGTTTACACTGTGAGTACTGTGTTTTTTTAAAAGAGAACCAATTGTGCTTTTAAACCAAAGGTTAATATGCCTAATTTGAAAAAATTTTGTGCCAATACTTAAGTAAATACCACATCCGCAAAAAAATAATAACATGCCGGGGCCCCACACAAACTTGTGTACTAAATCATTTATATATAAAAACATAAGTTTTGCCTCCGTTTGTCAAATTAATAAATATTTTGACATTAGTGTTAATTACGTGTTACACTAAACACTGTATGTAAAGGGGAGCTAATTTATGAAAATAATATTAAAATTAACTATATACTTTTTAGTAATGTCATCAATTGCACTTCATCTAATTAGTTGTGCAAATAACGAACAACCGCAACAAGTTGAAAGCACTCAAGTTTTTACTGCTAATGTAGGAGAGAGTGTTAATACAATGTTTTTTAGCTTTACAGTAAATTCAGCAAACACACTTGATATATACAATGATTTTGTTGCAAATGATAATGATTACAAGTTGATTTTAGTTAATTTAACGTACACCAATATTTTTAGTAATGATATAGAAGTTGCAGATAGCGATTTTGTTATTAATTACGGGCAAAATAATAGCGAAAGTGCGTGGCCTTACGACGCGTTTGTTGAAGAAATGATGCCGTTAAAAGAAAGCGTTGCGCCAAATGAAACAAAAACATATGATTTGCTTTTTGCGGTACCTAAGAGCGAAAGTGAATTTGCACTTAACTATACAGAACGGTATGTAAACGAAAGTTTAGAGCAAATAGAAGGAAATACATATAGTGTTGAATTTTCTATAAATTAGTTAAATATAAAAAAAGAACATTATTATTTTAAGTAAAATTAATTTTTATGTTATTCTTTTTTATTAAAATAAATGCAAAAAAGATATAATAACAAAACGGCTGCTACGATTTTTCGTAGTAGCCGTTTTTAAATTGTTAAATTAGTTAAACAAAAACATAATATTAATTTTGAAGTGTTTTTTGCAGTAGTTCATATGTTACAGTACGTTCAATCTTATCGCCAAAATATGCAGAGGTAGCTTTGCCTTCTTGAATTAATGCACCTATGCATTGAAGTTTGCGCTTTACAACTTGCGCTTTTATTAACTCAGACATTGCTATGCCAAGGCCTGCATGGCCTTTTTTTACGCCAACATACAAAACCACAAATTCTTTTGCATGTTTTTTTAAATGCATAAATTTAAAAAATTTTGTCAATGTCATTTTGCCACATAGCACTTTTCCAAAATTAGGTAAGGCTATAAAAAAGCCTACAAGTTCATTTTCGTAATATGCCATTTTCATCATAGAAAAATCTGCAATATATTTCATTTTATAAAACATCTTAACAAATTCTTCTTTTGTTAATTGTTTGTACGCAGGAAAATCTTTATATAATTCAGACAAAAGATAAAAAACTTGTGTTAATTGCTCTTTTAGGTTGTTTTTGTCAGGGCTTTTAATAATATAACCTTGTTCTAGTTTATCGGCAAGGCGCTTTTTAGATTTTTGATTATCTAAGGTTTTAATTGTTTTATAGTAATTGCTTATAAAGCGCTTTTTAACCGTGTACCCGGCATTATAAAACATTTTTGCATAATAATCTTTGTTGTAT
>CAYJDK010000059.1:2174-3604 GCA_964368905.1 uncultured Bacteroides sp. | reverse complement strand
TTGTATGGCTCAGAAGTGTATGGTTCAACAAAACTGTCACATTTTATGCGGTAGTTAATCCACACAGATGCATCTACAGGGCCAACAACTACAAACTTGTTGTTGTTTTTGCAGTATTCATGTGCCTTATTAAATAATAATTCAACAGCATTAAAATTGTTAACAGCCTCAAATAAACCAATATATGCGCTATCATCATCAGGGTAAACGGTAATAATACACCTTGCAAGAGGGTTATTATCATTGTCTAACACTAAAAAGCCCTTTACAGAAAAATAGTGAGAAAGCACATGGTTATTAAGCAATAATTCTGTTTCTTCTTTGATACTTTGTGTGTTCTCGTTGTTGTTATATAACATATTTGGTAATTTTAAAAATGCGCTTAAATATTTTTTTTCGTCATTAAACGTTACTACTTTCATTAAAAACTCCTGCAATTATATTCATATTAGCATACCATACATCTAATTTTTAATCAATATTTCATAATAAGAATTTGTAATTTCTTGTGTTTCGCCATTTAAAAATATAGTGCTTTCGTCATTAAGTGTGATTTTAATATATTGCTTAGTTTCGTTCATAACAAAAACTTTTGAATTGCCGTAATCTTCAACCATAAAAGTGCCTAGTCTCATACGGTTTGTGGCAGTGCCGTTAATTTTTAACAGTGTAGTTAAATTATTTTCAATCTCAATGCTTGTAATGTCACTTTTATTTATATCAATATTATAACCGGGAGCATCTATTGTAAAATGGTTTTGGTGTTCTAATAAATGTATTGAACCAAAATCTACTCCTATTAATGTAATGTTTAAATAAAGCACAAATATTAAAAGCAAAGCTAAAAACCCTAAAAATATTTTACCTGCAATAGTGGCGCAATTAACGGTAAACCCGTATCCAATTAATTTGGGTACAAATACTTTTTTTACGTTAGGGTTATAATAAAACCCAAATTTATAATGTTCATAATTATCTTGCAAAATAACATTTTCTGTTTGGTTTAAAAATTTATTTTTAAAATCAGTGTTAGATTTTTGCATAAATAATATAAACGCTATATTTATAAACGCATAAATAAAATTTATGCAAATAAGTTGTATATAGTATGTGTTTGTATCAATAAAAGACATTGTATTGTAAAGCAAAGGCAAAAACAATATAAGCGAGCAAATTATAAACAAAGCAACTTTGCTAAAGCCTCTTTTGTAATTTTTATTTATGGCTAGGTTTATGTTGCTTTGCGTGCAATAAACTTTATTTTGTGCATTTTTTGTTATTGCTAAAATTATTATTGCAGTTAAAATGCTGCAGAAAAACACAATAAATATAGGTAGTTGAAAATAAAAATTATCTAAATTAAAAAACATAGCACAAAGTAACAATATAAGCAAAATGATAAACACAAAATATTTTTTGCTTATTAAAAA
>CAYJDK010000059.1:0-2164 GCA_964368905.1 uncultured Bacteroides sp. | reverse complement strand
AAAAATGTATGGTTTTGTTTTGTAACATTTGTGTCAATCATTACTGCTTTTTCTTTAGCAACATGTAAATTGTTTTTTTGCATATAAGTTTCAACTTTGTTTTTTGAGGTGCTAAATAAATAGTTATAACTTATAATAATTGTTGCTATAAAAAAATACAAATGAAACATTAAAAGAGAAATATAATCTTTTATAAAATAACCGGTTAGTTGTAAAAATAAAAATACAAAAAACAATATATTACATTGTTTTTTAAAGTTGATAATAATATTTTGAATGTCTATTGAGGCAAAATGTTCTTTTGAAATTGTAAAGCCAAAAAAAGAGCTTGAACTTTTTGCTTGTGATAACATGCTGAAATGTAAGATAATTAGCGTTAATAAATATGCAGGGAAAAAAATATAAAACATCATAATTGCACCAATACCTTTTTAATATTAATTTTTTCTGTTATTTTTGTGCATATATCCACTATTTCTTTATTTGTATATCCGCACATGTTAGCCTTTGTAATTAATAATTTTAACTCTTGTTCTAGTTGCTCGCTGTAATTACCGTTATATGGCGCAACTTGTGATACTTTTGCGCCATGCCTACGGTCTATTTGAATAAACCCCTCGTTTTTTAAAAGCGTATACGTCTTGTTAACAGTCATTGTATTTATGCCTATTTCCTGTGCCATTTGCCTAACGGTTGGCAAGCTTTCGCCTATTTTTAAATCTCCACTACCTATGCCTAAAACAATTTGGTTTCTTAGCTGCATATATATTGGCGTGTCAGAGTTCATATCAAGCTTTATTATCATGGAAACATCCTCCGTTTATTTGTATTATATAGTGTAATACAAATAATACAAAATGTCAACTTGAAAATAACACTCAATTAAATTTGTGTAGACACTTAGATGTTTTGGGTGTATAATAAAACAAAGATATTGACAAAGTTACATTTACAAAAATGCTCATTAATACACAAAGTATTGCTTGCGTATTTTGTTTCATCTTACAAAAAGTTTGCTCTTGTTTTTGCAAACTTTTTGGTTGATAACAGTTCTAAAACACACAATCACGTTGTTATAAGTTATAATTATGAGGTTAATATTATGGCATTTTATAATTTAGCTGCAGAGTATGCATCTTTAATAGTAATATGCGTGGCATCTATTAGTTTTGCACTTGATGAAAACAAGGGCACAACTAGGTATGGTGCCTTAAAGTGGATGCATTTGGCAACGTTTGTTTCTATAATTGTTACAATTGGCTCTTTAATAACGGCAGACTTTTTTATGGACTACCCAATTTGGCTTGTAGATTTTTTAAAATATATGTACTTTTTAACGTCTCCAATAGCAGCGCCCATAGCGTTGTTTTACGGGATTACTTTAATTTATCCAAAAACTTATAAAATAAACTTTTTTAAAGAGCATTTATGGGCGTGGTTACCTTATGCAATATATTGCGTTGTAATAATAACTAATGTGTTTCATAGGTTAATATTTACAATTTCACCTACAGAAGGCTATATTAGGGGAGAGTTTTTTAGAATAACGTATGTTATAGCCTTATTATACTTTATTTTAGTTATATTTTTTGCAGTAAAAAATTATAATTCTCCACAAAGAAACAGCCTATTAATTATATGCCTTAACTTATTTATTGCCAGCATAATTTTTTGCACGCAATTGTTATATCCACCACTTCAACTTTCGGGTATAGCAAGTGTTGTGGGCGTTTTAATAATACAATTTTATGTGCATAATGCATCCCAAAGCACAGACCCGTTAACAGAACTATACAGCAGGGCGACACTTACAATACATATGTCTAAACTGTGCAAAGCTCAAATACCGTTTTCTATGTTTGTTTTTAGTATACGTAACTTTAAAGGTATAAACGAGCGCAATGGCTTAGTTTTTGGCGATGCCTTATTAGAGCAAGTTGCATTAAGGTTTAGAAAGTCATTAACAAATAGACAAATATACAGGTATTCTGGGGATGAATTTGCTGTAATTATACATAATTACGACGAGCAAACAAAGTATAATATAAAAGAGATATTTGATAGCATTGTAGAACCATATATAATTGATGACATTAATATTCAGTTTGATATAGTATACGCTCGCGTTGATTTTCCTAGTTTTGCAAATAAGGCAGAAGATATT
>CAYJDK010000058.1:2503-10727 GCA_964368905.1 uncultured Bacteroides sp. | reverse complement strand
TCTGCTTTTAGTGTAGTTGGCAACATTGAACGAATAGGGTCTCCCGGCATAATTTTAACAACTGCAAAAAGCATTATTGAAATAAGAAATGCAACAGGAATTAGTACTAAAACACGTTTTATTAAATACTTTACCAAACATTAACACTCCCTTACGGCACATATTTGAAAAAAAAGGGAATGGCGAAATCCATTCCCTTTTTATTGTTATTGTTTAAATCATACTTACTTCTCAGATTTAGTAATTTCACAAATGGCGTTGTACCATTTATAATAAGGTGTAGTAACAACCGGGTCTACATTTTTATGAGAAATATCAAAATATTCGTTTGAATAAAGCGGAATTTCAGGTAACAATTCGTTCCAGCGCACTTGGAAATCAAACCATGCATTTAAATATCCTTCTCTATCGCTTGGCTCTACACTGCGCATTGTAATCATAATTTCATCAAGTTCCGGGTCTGACAATTGGTTGTTATTTTGCCATGTACCTGCAAAATCAGAATGCCAGTTGTAATATTTATCATCAATAGCAGATAAATCTGTGGCAAGGTTAAATGTATGATACAAGCGCTCGTCTCCAAGTTCATATCCATAATAAAAATAACCAAGCAGCGTTGTAAAATCAAGCTTTGTAACCCTAAAATCAACACCTGCTAAAGGTGCGTTTGCTGCGTATTGAATTTCAATAATTTCTGTAACAGGGTTGTCTGTTATGCCTGCATGGTTTATAACAAGTGGCTCGCCTTCTGCATTATAGCGGAAATATCCACTACCCTCTGTTGCTTTTGCTCTGTCAAAAGCTGTTGAGCCGTCTTCTTCAAACACCCATTCTGTATCGTCTAAATAATCATTAGCTAGTTCAATATTAAAAGAAATAGGTTTTAACTCTGCCTGCAAGTCTGCCGCTTTTTCGTTATACATCCACTGTGCATAAGCATAAGCAGAGTCAACCGTACCGCCATAACCGCCAAGAACATAATCCACAACCGCTGTTCTGTCAATTAAGCTGCCAAGTGCCCACCGCACGTTAGCATCAGCAGTTGGCCCAAACTCTGTATGCATAGATAAATTTCCGTATCCTGCACGCAAGTAGCTGTGAATGTTTGCCGAGTCACCGGCTTTAGCCGCTTCAATTTTTTCTCCTTCAACAACATTCGCCACATAATCAACTTCTCCGCTTAAAACCCACTCAACGTTAGTGTCTTGCGGTATTGCTTTTATAACAACATTTTCTATTGTAGGAACAAATCCATTATGATCGCTTTTAAAATATTCATTGCGCTCAAGTGTAACTGTATCATTTTCAAAACTGATAAAAGCGTATGGACCAGGTGTAACAGTAGGGGCAAAACGCTCGTTTTCTGCAACTGCCATGGTTGCTGTTGCAAGGTCTCCTTCTTCAAATTCAAACCAAGAACCTGTTTCGTCGCTTTTTACTGTTGCGCCCGGGTAATACGTTCCTGAATAAATTGGGTCAACATTACAAAAATAAGTTTCCCAATAATAAGGAAATTTTTCCGCAGGAACTGTTAGGGAAAATTCGTAATCTCCAAGTAATTTTACACCTTCAAAAACAGTTGTTGAACCGTCATAATATTCACTATATCCAACTAGTGCGTCTCCAATTGATGATGTTGCACCTGCTGCAACCCATTCAGGCGATGCACCAAAAAGAATACTTGCAACGTAGTTTGATGCCATAATGGGCTCTCCGTTATTAAACTTCAAGTCCTCGTGTAATGTTATAAAATATGTTTTGTTGCCCGCAGAGTCTGTTTCTTCAGAATAATCTGCAACAACAACATCATTAATAAGTAGGTCTCCTACTTCATTAGAAATAACAGTAGCTAAAAAACCATTAACCATTGTTTTAACTGCAAGGTCAAAAGCGTTATTACCAAAATTATTTATAAAGTCACCGTTCATTCCAGATGTACCAACAATTAATGTATCAAGCGGAATAGCCGAAGTGTTTGAAACATCTTCTGTTGCTACGTCAGTAGACGAAACATCCTCAGCCGAGGTTGACTCTGAGTTTGAACAGGCTGAAAAACTTAAAACCATAAGTGACAAAACCAATAAAAGTGCCAAAATTCTTTTCATGTTTTACTCCTTAATATTATTAAAAAAATGTAAATTCACATAAAATTTTGTTCAATATTCATAATTATTAACGCTTTAATTTTATAACAAATATCGCTTTTTGTCAATAAAATACCATATAAATATACGCTATTCTTGCGCTGACCAGCCAAGCCAGTCATTTGCATTATAATTATAATAGTAAACTGTATTGTCTTCAGACACCGCAAACCATTCCTCAACAGCAAAATTTCCGCCTGAGTTTATTCCAAGTGCAAAAACAGCACAATTTTTGCCAAAAATCACCAAATCATCACTACGCATAAATTCTCTATCCATAATATATTCATTTCCAACAGTGCTTCGTATTGTGCTAATATAAATATCGTTTAATGACTGTGTATCATTATTAAGCAAATTTTGCTCTAAAGGTTGTAATTCATATCCGCCTTCTCCAACTACCACATTACTGTCTACTAAACTAACCATAGGAGAAAACGAAACTACTGTATCACCGCTTTGTATCCTAACAGAGGTATTTGTATATACGTCGCTTACATTACAGCGCAATAAAACAGGAACGGCTTGTTCTACTGACGACCTGTACAGCCAACTTCCAACATTTCCTTGTTCATCTGTATCGAATATTTCAATAAAAGTGTTAGCATTTTTTGGAACAATTAGGTAATATTCATCGCCTTCATGCATTACGCTTTCCATTTTTTTAAACTGTTCATCATTTATATAAGCATATGGCTCGCTTATTGCTTCGCCGTTTTCATATCCTAAAAAAACAATCCCATATACTTCTTCAATGGTTTCAACGTTTTCAGAATTTTGCAATTCATCTTCAACTTCTGCGCTTTCTTCATTTTCATTTTGTTGCAAGCTTTCGCTTTGGGCTTCCATTGCTGCGTCTGCTATGTTATCAAAGCTTTCAGTCATATTGGTTTTATTTGTTGAACAAGCAGTAGCAAATAAAGCCAGCGCTAATATACATGCTAAAAACATTTTTTTCATTTTTAAATTCCTCACTTCAATACCATTAATTGTGCTAACGCTATTTGTCATTTTGCTTAATACAAACAAATTATACCAAAATTTATATTAAATAACACTATATTTTTGCATGTTTTAAAATGTTTTTTTATTTATTTTTAAAGTTTTTGATTTTAACCTTGAAAAAACAAACAAGAAACCTTTATAATATAATAAATTGTACAAAATGATTGTTTGTGTGCCCCAATATTACGCTAATTGCAATGTTAGTTGTTTTTATTGCTTAATTGATGCGTTTTATTATAACAAGTTTTATAATGCTTAGTTATACCTTTTACATTGCAAAACTATAAAATAAGTTGGGCACAAAAAAGCGGCTTAAATGCAACTACCCACAAAAAATAGTTGACATTTTTATTTTTTCTGGTATAATTTCATTGGTTAGTTAATGCTAACTTTAATCGAAGAATTTTATATTCTGGATGAAAATCTCAAAAATATTAAGAGAGTTTATTTTATAGTCACTTAAAAGGTATAAAGAATGGAGAACAAAATGAAAAAAATACTTGCTTTAATTATTGTGTGCGCTTTAGCGCTATTTGTGCTTTCTGCGTGTACATCAACACCGGCACAAGAAACATCGTCGGCTCCGGCAGAGGAGTCTTCGCCAACAACCGAAACAGAAGCTACACCCGCGGAACAAGCACCTCAAAGCGAGCCTGTTGACGTGTCGGCAGTAGCGCTTAACGGGCCAACCGCGATGGGTATGGTTAAGTTTATGAACGATGCCGAAAGTGGCGCTATCACAAGCAACAACTACACATTTTCTATTGAAACCGCCATTGATGTAGTAACACCGATGATTGTAAAAGGCGAGGTTGACATTGCCGCAGTTCCTACAAATGTTGCAAGTGTTTTGTATAACAACAGTGAGGGCGGCGTAAAAGTGCTTGCTATTAACACATTAGGCGTACTTTATATTGCCGAGAGCGGTGAAACTGTACAATCGATAGAAGATTTAGCCGGCAAAACTATTTATGCGAGCGGAAAAGGTGCAACACCTGAGTATGCGCTAAATGAAATTTTAGCGGCAAACGGCTTGACTGATTCTGTTACAATAGAATGGAAAACCGAACAAGCCGAGGTAGTTGCGGCCCTAGCTGCTGAAGAAAATGCCATAGCTATGTTACCACAACCCTTTGCTACAACAGCACAAACACAAAACGAAAATATTCGCATTGCACTTGACTTAACAGAAATTTGGGATAATTCTGAAATTAACGGGACTCTTATTACCGGTGTGATTGTTGCAAATACTGCTTTTGCAGATGAAAACCCCGAAGCAGTTGCCGATTTTATGGCAAAATATGAGGAGAGCGTAAACTTTGTAAACAGCAATGTTGAAGAAGGCGCGGCTTTAGTTGGAGGATACGAAATTGTGCCCGAAGCAGTTGCTTTAAAAGCAATTCCAGAGTGCAATATAACTTATGTTGCCGGTGCAGAGATGAAAGAAATGCTTTCAGGGTATCTGAATGTTTTATTTGAACAAAACCCTGCGGCTGTAGGTGGCGCATTACCTGACGATATGTTCTATTATGAATAATAACGGCAAAAATTCAAAAAATCAAAAACTGCCAATCTGGGTTATCCTATCATGGATAGCCCTTTGGCAGTTTTATAGTATGATAGTGGACTCACAAATTTTACTTCCAACACCGCTATCGGTAATAGAAGATTTGCTGTTTTTAGTAGGACAGCTTTTCTTTTGGAAATCAATACTGTACTCCATGCTAAAAATAACTTTAGGTTTCTTTCTCGCCGTATCAATTGGTGTTGTTTTTGCGGCAGTTTCTAATAAGTCAAATATATTTAAACAATTTATCAGCCCGTTTATTTTAATTTCAAAATCTGTTCCCGTTGCCTCAATAATTATACTCATACTAATATGGATAAGCTCCGATAATATTTCAATTTTTATTAGCTTTATTATGGTTATGCCTATAGTTTATACTAATGTTTTAAGCGGAATATACAACCTTAACCAACAACTCGACGAAATGTCGGAAATCTTTAAAATATCAAAGAAAGCTAAAATTCGATATATTATACTGCCACAGATAATGCCGTTTTTTGAGTCGGCGTGTGTTGTGGGGCTTGGTATGTGCTTTAAAGCAGGAATTGCCGCCGAAGTTATAGGCTTGCCCGAAAACTCCATCGGCGAAAATCTTTACAGGGCTAAAATCTTCCTTGATATTCCTACTCTTTTTGCTTGGACTATTGTGATTGTTGCAGTTAGCTTTTTATTTGAAAAAACATTTACTGTTTTAATAAAAGCTATAACGGCAAGGCTTGGGAGGGTTAATGTGAAATGATTATTTTAGAAAATATATGTAAAAAATATGGCGAGACAGTAGTTTTTGACAATTTCAATTTAACGTTACCCAAAAATAAAACTTTTTGTATCATGGGGCAATCCGGTAAAGGTAAAACAACATTAGTGCGAATGTTGATGGGGCTGGAAAAACCTGATTCTGGCAATATATTAGGGCTTGAAGATTTTAAGGCAAGCGCCGTTTTTCAAGAAGATAGGCTTTGTGAAAACCTTGATGTATATGCAAATATTGTTTTGCCGCATCTTCACAAAGACAGTTTTGTAAAAATGACAAAAAAACATATAGACATAGGGCTATTTGCCGTAGGGTTAGCCGATTATGGCAACAAAAAAATATCCACTCTATCTGGCGGAATGAAAAGACGAGTAGCTATACTAAGGGCAATATATGCAGATTTTGATATTTTAATATTAGATGAACCCTTTAAAGGACTTGATGATGAAACTAAGTTGAAAACTATAGAATACGTAAAAAGTCAGACAAAAGGTAAAACCGTGTTATATATCACTCATGATAAAATTGAGGCGAGTATTATGCATGCAGATATGCATATAAACTTATAACATATACTACAAAACTATATTTATTTTCAAAGGCATCAGTAATATGCATAAGGGATGGTCTGTTGTAAGCAGACCATCCCTTTGTTAGTAATATAAAATTTGCAAAACAATTATTTCTAAATTTTAAAAATTATTTCAATAGTATACAAATATTTTAAGCGTAATTTTATTGGGTTTATTCTAGTTTTCATTACAATTAAACGCCCTTTGCTAGCAACTTCAACTCGCTTTGTGTCATAAACAGCCGTTTTGTCATCTGCAAACTTAAATAGCCTTTAAAAATATATTATTTTAAGCTTATTTTATACTCCTTATCAGAAACAAGCACTTCCTTAAACCTTTCTTCGCTCATAGGCTTTGCAAAGTAGTATCCTTGTGCATAATCACAGCCAATACCTTTAAGCCACATGGCTTGGGCGGCAGTTTCAACACCCTCGGCAACGACTTTCATGTTAAGGTGTTTTGCCATAGTAATCACATCTGCTACAACAACAGTACTCTTCGCGCCTTGGTCTTTTAAATTAAAAAATGCTTTGTCTAGTTTTAATATGTCCGCTTCAACCGCCGACAGTCTGTTTAATGAGGAAACACCTGCACCGAAGTCATCAATTGAGATTGAAAATCCTAGCTCCTTAAATTTCTTAACCGTTGAAAGGAATCTATCGGTGTTTGCTTCCACCGCACTTTCGGTCAGTTCAAGCTCTATCATACTGGCATCTACTTCATAAGTAGCAAGAGTATCAGATATATTATTTACAATATAATTGGAAAGCACCGTATGTGCAGATAAGTTTACCGAAATACGTGGTATTCCCATCTTATAGCAATTTTCCTTTATGCACTTACAAACTTCTTTCAACACAAACAAGTCCAAATATGAAATAAATCCGTTTTCTTCAAAAATAGGAATAAACTCATCAGGAAATATTTTTTCTCCAAACTTTGGCGTCCAGCGTACAAGTGCTTCTGCACCACCAAGTTTTAATGTATTAAAATCAATTTTTGGTTGATACTCAACAGTAAATTCATTATCTTTAAGAGCTTGTTCCATTCTGAAAGTGATATTAATTTTGTTCTCGTATTGTTTTTTCATCTTATCATCAAAGGTGATAAATGTAGTTTTATGCTTCGATTTTCCCTCTAGCCGTGCATTATCGGCTTGTCCTATAAGTGCTGTTATTTTTGATAATGTCGTCAACAATCACATTTCCAAACGAGAGAGATACTTTATACTTATCATTTATAACATCCTTTATTGCCGGCAAAATATCTTCGCTGAATATTTGGCGCATTGCCCCGCGCTCGTCAACACGACGGAATATTAAAAATTGGTCTGCAGTTCTTCTGCTAACAATAATATCTGTTCCCTCAAAGGCTCTTTTTAGTGCATCGGCAATAGCAATTATAACTGCTGTACCTCTGTCAGTACTAAAGTGTGTGTTAATAGTTTTAAACATATCAATGTCGAATGATATCATCTCATATTCGCCCGGTTTTGCCTTTTTAATAATCTCTTCCGCAGTAACTCTAAACTTATTAATTGTCATCAAACCTGTCATTGGGTCGGTGTTATAAGATTTTAGCAAGGCTTCTTTTTTTGATATTTGCCCCTTGTAATAAAGTGCAATAAACGCTGCTGCAATGACAAAAATGCCTAACATATAATAATACCAATTTTCTATTACAAATTCCCAAAAACCGGTCTCTATGTCAGGTAACGCTTCATTGGAATTCGTTTCAATTATTGCAGTATAGTCTCGCTCTGAAACGCGATCTGCCATGACATTAAATACCGGAACATATTCATCAGCAATATCGTGGTTTATAAAAAACTTCATTGGTATTGCGGTATCGGTAGGTATTGTTGAAATGTCTAAATCCTCAAAGTAAATTTCAGTGTATGTAACCGCACTTTCGGTACAAACAAGCATATCTACATTCCCAGCCGCTAAATTATCAAGCAAAACATGCCAATTGTTGTAGAAAACAAGCTCAACTTGTGTATTTACATCAATAAATGTGTCAAAATCAACAGTCTGATATGGAAGCGAACCAATTTTAGGCGATTCTTCTACAATTTCTTGAAGCATAGTTGTATCTAATTGTTCATTATTTATTATTGCATACATCGGGATTTCATGAAATGTGTCGGTAGTAGTGTAATGTTCGTTCTCGTGCTCTCCGT
>CAYJDK010000058.1:0-2493 GCA_964368905.1 uncultured Bacteroides sp. | reverse complement strand
TAAAGTAAGCAAGACATCAAAATTATCGTGTTTTTCTTGTGTGTCTTCTAGGCTGTATGGGTGATAGTTTACTTCAAAATCATAACGTTCAACAAAATCATTTAATATATCTATCATTGCACCATCAGGTTCGCCCTGCTCATTTGTATATGAAATTGGCGAAAAACCTGTCACGTAACCAACCTCAAGTGGTCTTTGCCTTAATATTTCAAGTTCGCTTTGCGTAAGTCCGCGGTGGGTTACTTCAATATTTTCCGAAAGATATTTTTCCTCAAGCTCCATAAAAAAGTTACCCTCTGTATGAATAACCTCCCAAAAAGAAGCATTTATTAATTCCATTAACTCAGCATTTTCAAAACTTGAAATTAAGTAAAGATTGTAAACACCAAGATTTAATATATTATTCAAATCGTGAGATGTGGGATCTTCAGAGTAAGTTATAAATAAATCTGCTTTTTGCTCCATATAAGTTTCGGTTTCACCATAAATATATTCAACCGAAATGTTATTCTCTTCGCAAAAAGCATCGAGATTTTCAACACCGACGTTTTCATCATAAACTGCAACAGTTTTTCCATCTATAGCATGTATGTCTCCGTATGTAACACTCATATCATCTGTCATAAGTGCAATGTATGTTTTACTGAACGGATTTTCGGAAAAAAGAACTTGTTCACGTCTATCATCACTTCGGGTATTAAATCCACCCACATCAACATAGCCACTTTGTACCGCTTCAATCATACTATCTGCAATGGGTACAAATTCAAATTTCAGCCCGCTATAATCAGAGATTTTTTCAAGCACTTCATAGCCGTATCCTTTGTTGTTTATACTATCAATATCAACAATCATATCATCAAATGTTGAATAATATCCAACACGTATAGGCTTGTTAAAATCAAAAGGTGTCACTTCAGGTGTTGCTTCAAAGTTGGCGCCTTCTTCTTCATTTAAAACGTTATTTGTTTGTGTTGCAAATGTTGTTAAAATTGGTAACATAGCCAAAACTATGCATATAGCGGTTATAATACTAAAACCCTTTTTCATAAATTAAGCTCTCCTTAGAAATTTTCTTCGGTAAATAGTAATAATTACTAAACAGAACGAAAAAAACAAATATTTGCACAATTTAATTAATTTATATGTCTATATATTAACAAATTTTGGCAAAAAAGTCAATGAAAGAGCATTAATTATCAATTTATACAAGTTACTATTTAAATAAAATTTTGGTGTTTTTTAATCTCTGTTTAAATTTTTTAACGCAAACCTAAAGAATTAATAAAGCACGCTTTTATATAATTTGCACTTGTTTTGATTTAAATTTACTGTTTTTTTGCAATTTTATTTTGTTGCACCTAATTTGGTAAGCATACTTAAAATCTTATACATAAAGTCGTTTTAAATCATAAAAAAACTGATGTTTAGGAACTTTGTTCCAAAAAACATCAGCAGGTTAACTAATTAAATCTCATAAGATACATAGTCACATCATCATCCGACATGCGTTTTATAGTTTTCATGCCACATTTTTCATATTTATCTGCTTTGATTTTTGCATCGGTATCGAGCAAACATGGAATATTTTTCTCTTTTGCCAAAGCAAATGGGGTTGACAGTAGTGTGCGCATATGTCCTTGTCCTTGAAACTCCTTTAACACAACAAGCATAAATATTGCCACATAATCTTGCTCGTGTTTATACGTTTCCTCTTCTCAGCTTTTTATTAAGTTCATCACATTGGGATATAAAAAGAGCAGAGTCAAGGATGCCAGACTCTAATAGTCCGTTCATCACATGATTCTGCTCTGATATATCGGCGATTTGCCTATTTATAGTGCTTATTTGAATGTTTGCTCTGCTTTGATATTCTCTTAGACTTTCAAGCTGTGAAAGTAGTGGGCAGAGAAACGCTAAAAAACATATTTCCGTCATAGCTCTCAGCGAGTTTACCAAGTCGGTTTTGCATATTGGGGATTTTCTTCATCTTACTAAAAGTTTCATTTAGCACTCCTGCATAGTCAATACTGCCCATCTCGGCTCGCTCTAAAATATATGGGCAGCATACGTGTTTGCATCCAGTTTTTTTGGTGTAATCTTCGCAGTAAATACATTTGCCTGCTTCTTTGTCTTTCATCCGTCTGTAGGTATGTGTTCCACTTGTTCTGGGTTTGAAGTTTGGTACTGCTACCATCATCACCTCCGTTTCGTAGAGTGATGTTCCTCTTGTGAATAATCGTGGCATCGTCTTTCGTCCTTTCCGTTATTGTCTTGAAATAGCAGTAGCGCCCTTTTTTGAAAGATATAAATTTACTCTCTCAGAAAAAGGGCGCTACCGTGGGTTTTGCTGTAAAACGCAAAAAAGGCATCGAATTCTTTCATTTGAACTCGATGCCTCTTTTATGTTTATTATGTTTTATGAGTGGCGCCCTTTTTATATTTGTTGCTTTATGAAAAAAGGGCGCCACTACAAATCCGCTTATTTACAGG
>CAYJDK010000057.1:5764-10762 GCA_964368905.1 uncultured Bacteroides sp. | reverse complement strand
TTGCCCCGGCATTGCATATTGCTGGCCTTGCTGTGGCATTTGCCCTTGCTGTTGCCCCGGCATTGCATATTGCTGGCCTTGCTGTGGCATTTGCCCTTGCTGTTGCCCCGGCATTGCATATTGCTGGCCTTGCTGTGGCATTTGCCCTTGCTGTTGCTGCATGTATGTTTGGCTTTGTGTTTGTTGTAATGGCAGCGCGTTTGCACCGCCTAATTTTGAACCACAGCTTTCACAAAATTTTGCACTGTCAGCATTCTGCCTATTACAGTTTGAACAAATTAACATATGTACCCTCCTATATAATAGCAAGCTTAAATAACTTTAAATATTTGCAAAGTAAAACATTGTATTTAACGCGTGTAAAATTTATAAATATACTACCACATTTTACACAAAAATGTAAGCCCCAAGTATTATGCCTTTCAATTTATTTTGCGCTGTTATACTGACACATACGCCAAATTTTGATATAATATGTATATAGTATTATAAGACGTAGCGCAAAAAAATTCACATACAAAAAACATTTGCTTTGTTTAAAGGTTTTAAAACCTATTAACGCTTTGCACAGAATGGAGGATAACGTAAAAATGAACAAAAACGATATATTTATTACGTACGGCAATGACGCAAGGGCAATGACTAAACAGTTGCTTGATGTTGCAGATATAAACAGTTTAATAACAGATAAAAACGCGAGTATTGGACTAAAGCCTAACCTTGCAGTTGCAAAGCCATCACATACCGGGGCCACTACTACGCCGCTAATTGTTGAAACGGTGGTTGAGTATTTGCAAAACAGCGGCTACACAAATATTTGCATAATAGAAAGCTCCTGGCTTGGAGACAGCACAAAACGTGCTTTTAGTGTTTGTGGATACGACGCAATATCACAAAAATACAACGTTCCTCTTTATGATGTTAAGGACGACGAATACGAAACATACACACAGCAGGGCATAGATATTGAGGTTTCTAAAAAAGTAATGCAGCTAGATTTTCTTATAAATATACCTGTGTTAAAAGGGCACTGCCAAACAAGTGTTACGTTTGCACTAAAAAATATAAAGGGCTGTATTTCAGACAAATCTAAACGCCACTTTCACACATTGGGCCTGCATAAACCCATTGCGGTTTTAAGTAATATTTGCAAACCTCAACTTATTATTGCAGACAGTTTAAACGGCGATTTAGATTTTGAAGAAGGCGGTAACCCCCTGCAAACTAACAGAATGCTTTTAGCACAAGACAGTGTTTTAATTGACGCATACGGGGCCGCGCTTATGGGTTATGAACCATACGAGGTAGAGTACATTAAAATGGCACATGAACTTGGTGTAGGTAGTGCCAACATAAACAGCGCTAATGTTATTGAACTGAATAAAGACAAAAAAACGCCTTTTGCCACCGTGCCCGGCCGTGCAAAGCAGCTTGAAAAATATACAAACGCAAACAGTGCATGTTCTGCTTGTTACGGCAATTTAATTAATGCGCTTGCGCGCATGCAAGACAAAGGGCGCTTAAGCAATATAAATAAAAAATTATTTATAGGCCAGCATTTTAAAAATGTGGCTAAAAACGAATATGGTATTGGCAGCTGTTGTTGTAAGTTTGAAAAGCATGTACCCGGTTGCCCACCAAAAGCACTTGACATTGTACACTTTTTAGAAACTGAATTTTAATATTTCTTTATTTAATAGCAGCATAAATTTAATTAAAAGCGCAATTTAATAAGCCGTTTAACTTGGCACAAATATTGCTTTTTAGGCGCAAAGTTAAACTTTTTTGCAATTTTTAATGTATTGGTTTTTTGTTGCTTTTATAATACGTAAATGTAAATTTTTTTACCAAAATATTGACAATGTACCAACTGCCTTATTATAATAATGTATGAATTATGCGCATTATATAAAGCAGCGCACACTTAACGCAATTTAAAAGTTTGCCTTTATGTTATAATAATGTTAGCTTTTAAATAAACAAATAAGCCATTTATAACAAAATTTGGCAAATATTTATTAAGGACTTAAAACATGGCTGAAAACACAAAAAGAATTTTTATATGCTCTACGGGCAGAACAGGTACACAGTTTTTTGCAAAATATTTAAACAAATTTATTAAAAACTCTGTTGCACTGCACGAGCCCGGTACTCCATGGGTATCAAAGCCGCTAGCCTTACTTAACAGCATAAAAAATTACGGTGTGTTTCATTTAACAATTGGGCAAGGCCTAAATACGCACTCAATGTATAAATTAAGCAGAGATTATATTGCAAAAAAAATTACAAAACAAAATGCAATAATAAATATTAGTAATATTAATTCACGTGTTGATAAAAGTTATAATGCAGATATTTGTGTTTATTCTTCCGGCCATATTTATGGTATAATGGACCTTTTAAACGAAACGTACAAAGATTCCAGGTTTGTTTTTGTTGTGCGTGACCCCAGAACGTGGATAGGCTCTGCACTTAACAAATTTGAGTACACGCTTTATGGCCCGGTAGAACTTTTTTATAGAAATCTTAGTTTGCGTCCATCTTGCATTGAAAACGACGAGTACACCCAACTATGGAAAAGCATGACTAAATTTGAAAAATATTGCTGGTTTTATAACGCATTAAACACTATAGTATTAAACAAAATGCAAAACAAACCAAATTTTAAAGTATTTAAGTACGAAGATATTTTTTTATCTGAAAATAAAAAGCAACACTTTAACGAACTTTTAGATTTTGCAACTAATTTTGACAGCGGACGAGTAGAATACCAAAATTTACACAACTTGCTGGATAAAAAAGTTGACTCTAAGCAAAAAAGCCAAACATGTGTGTGGGAACACTGGGAAAAAGAAAAAGCAAAAATTATGCACAAGCACTGTGGCGCTTTAATGAAAACTTTTGGCTATGGAAACGAACCTTTATGGTTAAATATGATAGGAGAAACAATTGATTGATACGTATTACATTGCAGTTTTAATAATTGCGGGCTTGCTTGCAGGCGTTGTTACCGGGCTTGTTTCGGCTTCTGCCTCTTGTGTTATGACGCCTATTTTAACAATAGTGCTTAAAATAGACGTATATACGGCACTTGGCATTTCGCTTGCCACAGACGTAGTTGCCTCTTTAGCAACTACTTATATTTACGGCAAGCACAAATGCGTTGCGTACAAAAAGTCTTTACTATTAATATGCTCTGCCACAATATTTTCAATAATAGGTAGCTTTTTAAGCAAGGATT
Organism: uncultured Bacteroides sp.; assembly: GCA_964368905.1. Taxonomy (GTDB): domain Bacteria; phylum Bacillota; class Clostridia; order Oscillospirales; family Ruminococcaceae; genus Ruthenibacterium. Next base: position 7,521 of record CAYJDK010000057.1, on the reverse strand, counting down.
CAAGTAATTTTTTACTGGGCACACTTTCTGCTATTGGTATTTTTGCACTTGCATTGCAGTTTTTAAAAGGAGACTTTACTGCAAGGTTTAAAAAGTTTAACGAAATAAAACTTGTTAAGTTTTTGCTAAGAACTCCTAATTTATTTGTTATGTTTGCAGGCATTGCAATTGGGCTTAATACCGGCATTATGGGTGCAGGCGGCGGCGTTTTAATATTATTTACGCTTATGCTTGGATATAAAATGGACATGAAAACAGCAATAGGCACATCGGCTTTTGTTATGTCTGTTATAGCTTTTTGCGGTGGGTCTATGCATTTTTATTACGGAAGGTTTGAACTTTTTGACATTGCCGTTACAGCATTAAGCGCCTTTGCAGGTGCAGTAATTGCCTCTGCCTTTGTTCACAAAGTTAGCGAGAAAATACTTTCACGCGCGGCAGGGCTTGTGTTTTTTTGCATAAGCATTGTAATGCTAGGCAACCAGTTTACAAATTTTAGCTTTTAATATTATTTAAAGCACATTAATTTACGCCCTATTTTGCAAAAAAAGGGGCGTTTTTTTTATTTTTAAAAATTATTTCGTTTATTGTTCATTTTTAGTTTTTCAATTAAATATCATACTGTCGTAATTTTTTTATTTTTTGTGCTATATATTGCTTAAATCGCTGGTTTTTCAACGTTTTTTTAGCTTGCAAATTTTTATAATAAGTGATATTATTCTTTTGTGTGTATTAATTAGCTAACTTATTTGGGAGTATTATTAATGTTTTCTAAAAAAAATTATAAAGTTAGAATTTCAGTTTTTATTATTGTCATTGGTTCTGCTATTGCAATTTTACTTTCCCAGTTTAATTCAAAAATAAACCGTGAATTAACCGAAGTGGAAGTAAGTGCATACGCAAGGCTAGCCTCGCAGCAGCAAATTGCACTAAAAAATGAATTTGAAAAAGAACGTTGTAATGTAGACAGTATTGCAAAGGCTGTTTCAGGCTTTGGTGGCGATGAAAAACTTATTGAAAATTACCTTATGTCTGTTCAAAATAATTTTGACTTTGAAAATGCAGTTGTTGTTTATGAGGATGAAACCTTAATAGGCAATAACGTTGCAAATATAGATTACTCAACGCAAGATTATTTTACACAAACGCTTGAGGGCAACATAGTTACAAGCTCACCTTTTTATTGTAATGTTACAAACGCTAATCTTGTTGCTGTTACTGCCCCTATTTACTCCGGCAATGAGGTTATAGGTGCTGTAATTGCCTTTTTTGACGTTGCACAAGTTGTAGACTTGCTTGCAAGCACGGTTACTAGCGATGGCTGGGCATTAATTACAGATAGTGAAACAAACATACTTTTTACCACAAACGACACATTGCCTGAAAAGCTACCAATTATGAATGCAAAATACTCAAACGGTGACACATACGAGGGTGTTTTGAACGATATTGTTAGCGGAACACCACGCACAGTTTATTATTCTTTAGACGGAGAAGATAGAATTGCCGTTTTTACTCCTTTAAAAGTTAACGATTGGACAATTTTTTATATTTTACCGCAAGAGTTTATAGTTTCATATGCAGACTCTTTAACTAACAGGCTAATATTTATGAGCACTTCTGTTATGTTTGGTTTTATGTTACTTTTTGGCTTTTTAGTAGAAAAAGATAAAAAGCACATGAAATTGTTTGAACAAGTTGCATTTTACGATGAACTTACCGGTATACGGAACATGTCTAAATTTAAAATAGATGCC
>CAYJDK010000057.1:0-5754 GCA_964368905.1 uncultured Bacteroides sp. | reverse complement strand
AATGAGCTCGGACGAATTTATTATGCTTGGTAATGAAGAAATTTTTGAAGATATTTTAACAGCAAGTAAAAATTACGAAAAACGATTTAAAGAACTTTTGCCATTTGCAAAGGAACATCATTTTAATTTTAGACTTGGCAGATATTTAATAGAAAAAGACGAAACAGACTTAAACGAAATTATAGCAAAAACAAATTTAGCACATGCTGTTGCAAAATCTGAAAAAAGAGAAGGATTTACAGATTACGATTCTAGGCAAAGACAGCGTTTAATTACTGTTTCTGACATAACTAATAAGGCAGATTATGCGCTTAAACACAACGAATTTAAAGTTTACTTACAATGCAAAAACAGCCTAAAAGACGGCAGCGTAATTGGTGCTGAAGCGCTTGTTAGGTGGATAAGAGAAGACGGAAGCTTTATATTCCCGGGCGATTTCATTTCTGTATTTGAAAGCAATGGGTTTATAGCAACTCTTGATAAATACATGCTTGATAAAGTTTGCGAGATTTTAAGAAACTGGATTGATAGCGGTTATAATTGCATACCTATTGCAGTTAATTTTTCACGTGCTAACTTAAAAAACCCAAATTTAATTAACGATATTAAACAAATTACAGATAAGTGGAATATTCCAAGAAATTACATAGAAATAGAGTTAACGGAATCTGTGAGTGACGAAGAACAAATTAACCTTGAAGAACTTTTAAGCTCACTTCACGAAGAAGGGTTTAGGGTTTCGCTTGATGACTTTGGAAGCGGGTATTCTTCTTTAGGTATGTTAAAAAACCTAAAAATAGACACACTAAAACTTGACAGAAGCTTTTTTACAAACCAACATAATAAAGACCGAGGCAACATTGTTGTAGAAGGCTTTGTTAACCTTGCACACAGCCTTGGCATGTATGTAGTGGCTGAAGGCATTGAAGAGCAAGAACAAGTAGACTTTTTAAATAAAATAGATTGCGACGGAGCACAAGGATACTTTTTTGCAAAACCTATTGACCATAAACAATTTGAGCAAAATTACTTGCAAAATTAACTTTATGTATTATAATAAGTATATTGTACATAGTACAATATACTTATTTTTTTATGGCTTTTCGGCCCATTTTTTTGTGCTATAAGCGCCGAGATACGCCAATATACAACACATTGTCAATATTATATAGACAGGAGCAAGCCATGCCAAGAGAATATGCATTGTTTAAAATGACCTCTCGCAAAGAGCAGCTTAAACAACAAAAACAGTATACAGAAAAAATGTTTCCTTTAGGAGAAGCCTTGCAAAAAGATAAAGAGTTTGAGCTTTTAAGCTCAGTTTTACAAAAAGACAAACTGTCAAAAATAGATGTTCTTTTTAATTTACTTTGTGCAAAGCAAGCGCTTATGCAAGAAGACCCCGATGATTTATTTAACGATTTATCATGGTGGTTTACCGGTAACAACGCAAAAGACTTTGATATAATGGATCGTGTGTATTTTATTTCTGCTGCAAGTTTGCTAATAAAAATTAAAAGTATAGACGAGTTCCCCTGTAAAGAAGATGTTATTACTAAATCTAAAAGTGTACTAATTGATTACAGTGAATTAATTAATAAATAAAACTTACCGAGACAACTTGTTTTTCATGACAAGCACTGTGCGTTTGCCGCCAAAATATGTAAATATATAACTTTATAAAAAAAGCGATGTGGATTTCCACATCGCTTATGTTTTTTTAGTTTTCGTTGCTTTCTTGTTGCGTTTGCTCATTGCTTTGCTCTGTTTCGTTTTGCGTTTCTTCTTGAGCTACGTCTTCGTCTTCACTTTCCGTTGTTTCTTCGTTTATAACTTCATCTTCTTGTGTTTCAATTTGAATATCGCTATCTTCTACATCGGCAGTTTTTGTGCGCTCTATTTCAAAGCCCAAATATATTTGCGAAGCTTCTACTTCTTCATACACAAGTTTAATTTCGTCACCCACGTTTAATAAAACGCTAATTTCACTTTCACTTGCACTTACAGAATAATATACATCATCGTTTTCAAGTTTAATGTAGAAATAAGATTCTCCACCAATAACCGCTTGGCGTATGTCCTCAATTTTTCCACTCTTTTCATTTTGCTCCACTTGCGGTGCTTGTGTTATATTATTACTGCTTAAAAGTTCTATATATTGTTGCTCGCACTCTGCAACAGAGTTGCCTGTTGCAACAATTTGGTACTGGCGCACGTTAACCATTGCATACATTTTAACTAGGCCGGCATCGTCCTTTAACGCCATAAAATATGTTGGTTCTCCGTTAATATTTAAAAGCAATGGGAACGTTGCAGTGTAATTTAAATGCTGCACAACACCTTGTGCGCTAGACATTGCAGAGTACTCCTCTGCGCCGGCAACGCTGTAAAAACTTGTTTGTTTTGTGCGCTGGTTTGCAAGTAAAAACCCTATGTTAGACTGGTCGCTACCAACAGAAGTTACGCCTGTATAAACGTAAACATCGCCGTCTATTGCAAGGTAATTATAGCCTGTTGTTGTAACTGTAACGTCCCTTTGGCCAAATATAGAGTTTATAAACCCATTGTTGTAAAGCCCATAGTAGTCGTACTGTTCAATAATAAGGTCTGCCGAGAACACCCTGTCTACCCATTGTGGTATGTCTTGTGTTTCAAAATACTCACTATCGCCTGTAACCGCATTTACTATAACGGCGCCACTTACATCTTTACCGCCAAACAGGCCTATTGTTTTAACTATTCGCGGCGCTATCCAATACGGGTTTCCTTCCTCGTCTATTTCAAACGTCGGTACATCAAACATATACGTAGGGTAATTAAAGCGCAAATGTCTATCCAAATTGCGCATTAAATGCTCGTCTTTTGAGTATCGCATACCTTCGTCTAAACGTATAAGGTCTGTTTTTTGCGTTACCATGTCTATAACAATGTATGCCGGTAACCCTTCAGAACGGTTTGTTAGCCACTTTATTAAATCTGCATAAACAAGCGGCACTACCCTTACCGGTGTATTATCGAAACTTATTTGGTTGTTTTCTGTTGATACTTCAAACTGGCTTACCATTTCAGAAAGTTCGCCCAATTTTCTGTTTGCAAGTTGCTGTGCACTATTTTTATCAAGCATAGGTATTGTGTCAAAAGACACTTCTTCAATTTCTTGTGCAAAGTCTCCGCGTTCAAACGGTAAAAGTTCGCTATAATCTTTTGCACGCAATATTGGGCTAGATAAAACAGAACCTATAACCACCAAAATTAAAAGCGCAAAACACGCAAATACAGGTGCTTTAAAGTTTCTTAATACATTTTTAATAAAATCTGTGTCTGTATAAGATTTATAAAACCCCGATGTCATTACAGAAGCAACACAGTATGTTGCACTTAATATTAAAAAGAAAAAGTAGAAGTTTTCGTCTTGTAAGTTTATAGCCGGTAGTTCTACATAAAAATATATAAAGCCAACAAATGCTGTTATTAATATATTTGTTATTATTCTCTTAAATTTATTGTTTTTCAATTTTAACCTCTTTCTTATAAAAGTTTACAATGTAAATAATCTGCGCTATGCTCCGATTATTTATCCCTCGTGGGGCGATTTTATGGCGTGGGCAGCGCAGTGTTATTTATTGGCATGTTTTGGCGCTTGTGCCGCAAGGTGCAAGCCAAAATAAAATGTTAAGTTATAATACACTCTCTTATTTATATTGGTAAAATATTAAAAAATATTCTTATTTTTTAATATCTTTCATAAAACTTATGCCGCTGCCGCCAAAATCTTCTTTAATATCAAAATACTCGCATATTGTTTTTGCAATGCATGTAAAACTTTTTTGTGTGCCTAAGTTTTGTGCGCCTTTTATGTTTTCTCCATATATAATAAACGGCACACATTCTCTTGAATGGTCAGTAGACGGTGTTTTCGGGTCGCATCCATGGTCTGCCGTAATTATCAATACATCGTCTTTTCTCATTAAAGGTAAAAATTCTGCAAGCTGTGTGTCAAACTCTGTTAGTGCATTTGCATAGCCATCAACATTATTTCTGTGCCCGTAAACCATGTCAAAGTCTACAAGGTTTACAAACGCAAGCCCATTAAAGTTTTTGCTTGCAAGTTTAATTGTTTCTTTCATGCCGTGCTCGTTACTTGTTGTTTTTATCTTTTCACTAACGCCCACGCCGTCAAAAATATCGTAAATTTTACCAACACCTATTGTTGCATAATTTGCACTTTGCAACAAATCTAACATAGACTTTTTAGGCGGCTTAATTGAATAATCGTGCCTGTTAGACGTACGCTTAAAATTTTGAGCGTTTTCGCCCACAAAAGGCCTTGCTATTACCCTGCCAACAGCATGTTCTCCTGTTAACATTTCTCTTGCTATTTCACAATATTCATATAATTTACTTACAGGCACAATTGCCTCGTTTGCCGCTATTTGAAAAACGCTGTCTGCAGAAGTGTAAATAATAAGCGCACCTGTTTTCATGTGTTCTTCGCCGTAATCTCTTATTACATCTGTGCCGGAATACGGTTTATTACATATTGTTTTACAACCTGTTTTTTCTTCAAATTCTTTTATTGTCTCGCTTAAAAAACCGTTTGGGTAAACAGGCAAAGGTTTTTCGCTTTCTATTCCTGCAATTTCCCAGTGGCCTATTGTTGTGTCTTTGCCTTTACTTGCCTCTTGCAACCTTGCAAAAGACGCAAGCGGTGTTTCACATTTTTGTTTTGCATTTATCCCGTCTATGTTAAAAAGCCCTAATTTTTGTAAAGTAGGTGTATTAAATTTATCGCTCTCCATTGCAGATTGCAATGTGTTGCTGCCCTCATCGCCAAAAAGTGCGGCGTCCGGCATACCGCCAATTCCAACACTGTCCAGTACAATTAAAAAAACGCGTTTATCGTTATTTGCCATGGTAAACCTCCGTTGCTGCTTAATGCAGCCGTTTTAATATTTTTGTAGTAATATTTGCATAATTTAGCTGTTGCACATTTTTATACATTCCAAACCCTGTAATGCAAAAAAATTGCTCAGGCTCTACCCACTTTAACTACTGCAAGCACTATCTACATAATTATAGTTCTTTAATATGATTATAGTCTGTTTTTTATTATTTATCAACATTTATTACCATTTTGTCATTTTTATATTGCGTTTAATATTTATTTAGTATACAATATATACAAATATGTTTTAATGCATATTAGTGTTATTTTGTAATTAAGTGGTATAATGATACATTGCTAGTTCCGATTGACGAAAGCGAAGATAAACGTAATTTTTGCAACCTACTTTTATAGATTTGGAATGGATTAACTATATTTAGAGGCTGTGTTTAAAGGAGACTTTTATATGACAACTTACACTAAAGAAAACTTGCCAAGGTGCCCTGTAGAGCTAACACTAAACCTTGTTGGTGATAAGTGGAAAGTTTTGATATTACGTGATTTAATGAGTGGAAAAAAGCGTTTTGGAGAACTTAAAAAATCTCTTTTAGGCATATCGCAAAAAGTGTTAACCTCACAATTACGCAGCATGGAAAACGCCGGCCTTATTACAAGGACGGTTTTTGCACAAGTACCTCCACGTGTGGATTACGAACTTACCGAAACGGGTAAACGCCTTGAACCTGTTTTGGATGCCCTAAAAGACTGGGGAATTTATTATAAAGAAAATATATGCAATTAAAGCAGAAATTTAATTAAAAAAGCACCGTACCAGCGCAAACAAACGATAATACGGTGCATTTATTTTG
>CAYJDK010000056.1:8194-10800 GCA_964368905.1 uncultured Bacteroides sp. | reverse complement strand
CTTGCCCTGTTTTTGCAGATACAGGCATACAAATTACGTCTCCACCCCAAGCTTCCGGTACTATTTCATGTTGTGTCAATTGTTCCATAACTTTATCCGGGTTTGCCTCAGGTTTGTCTATTTTATTAATGGCAACAATAATACTTACACCTGCAGATTTTGCATGGTTAATAGACTCAACCGTTTGTGGCATAATACCATCGTCTGCGGCAACTACAAGAACTGCTATATCTGTTAAGTTAGCACCCCTTGCACGCATTGATGTAAACGCCTCATGGCCCGGAGTATCTAAAAAAGTAATTAATTGTCCGCCTGATTCTACTTGGTATGCACCAATATGCTGTGTAATACCGCCGGCCTCACCGTCTGTAACACGTGTTTTTCTAATTGCGTCAAGTATAGATGTTTTACCGTGGTCAACGTGGCCCATTACAACAACAACAGGTGGGCGCTCTTTAAGGCTTTCTTTCGCATCTTCATCAATTTCAAAAAGACGCTCTTCTATTGTAACGTGTACCTCGTGTATAACTTTTGCGCCTAATTCTTCTGCAACAATGCTTGCTGTGTCAAAATCCACTTCTTCTGTCATAGTGGCCATAACACCAAGACCCATTAATTTTTTAATTACTTGCGCAACGTTAACTTTTAAACGGCTTGCAAGCTCATTTACAGTAATTGTGTCCGGTATTGAAACTTTAAGCTGTGCTTTTCTTGCTTTTTCAAGCTGTATTCTTTGTAAACGCTCTGCCTCTGTTTCAACGCGTTTTTTGCTAAATCCGCCTTGATTTTTACCGCCAAATCTGTTTCTGTTGCCAAATTTTTGCTTATTACCTGCCGGCATTGGCTTACGGCGGTTTTCAATATTTTTAGACGAAGCAAGTTCTGTATATTTTTCGTTAATTTTATCTAAGTTAACGTCTGTTGTTCTTGTATCAATAGTAACCGTAACAACTTCACGTTTTTCTGCTGCTGCTTTGTTTTCTTTTTCCGGTTTAAATGCACGTATACGCTCTTTTCTTGCCTCAGGTGGTTTTCTTGATTCTCTTTCTTTTTTATTGCTATCCACATTAACTTTACCCGTGTGTTGCTGGGTATTTTGTTGGTTATGTTGTGCAGGTTTTTGCGCACCAACATTGCCTGCCTGAGGTGTTTTAACAGGTGGTTTTTGTTGTTCTGTTTGCGGCTTTGGTGCATTGTTAAATTTATTACTGTTTGCATTGCCGCCTTTTTGATTTTGTTGGTTGTTTGCAACAACTTGTGGTTTTTGCACTTGTTTTACAGGTTCTTGCTTTTTAACATTTTCTTTTTTTACGGGTTGCATTAACTGCATATAATCCTCAAGGTTATCTACAGCAGCTTCATTTGTATAATGCTCAAAAACAAAGTTTAATTCATCACCTGAAAGAGCAACAGTGTGCTTTTTCACCTCTCCTGTAAATGTTTCCAATAGGTCTATTACTTCTTTATTTTGTTTGCCCAAATCTTTGGCAATATCGCTTAATTTATGTTTAATTATCATTAATGTCCTCCTTTATTACGGCCGATAGCTCACTTAAATTATATTCATTTATTACTTTGCTACATAATTTTGCATTGTTAAAATCTATTATAGAAAATACTCCTGTGGGTTTTTTGCTTATACAGAGCAAATCGTTTTTTTCCAGTGGTAGTTGTGCTGTTTGTACTAAACCATCGCAAAATCTTTCAATACGCTGTATATTTTTTGGCGACATGTCGCTTGTATACACAATAAGGTGCGCCTTATTTTTATAAACGCTTTCTTTTACGGCATCAAACCCCATTACAAGCATACCCGCTTTACGTGCCAGTGAAAGTGAAAAAATAATTTTATCTTGCACCGGCTTCCCCCTTTTGTATCTCGTTTATCATATCATCGTAAATATTTTCAGGTATATTACATTCAAGTACGCGTTCAATTCGCTTTGCCTTCCTTGCTTTTGCAAGGCACTCTGATTTAAAACAAACATACGCCCCTCTTCCCGGTTTTTTCCCTGTTATGTCAAGGCTAACTTCTCCGGCATTGTTTTTAACAATACGCACCAATTGTTTTTTCGCAAATGATTCATAGCACCCCATACATCTACGCAACGGTACTTTTTTTTGTAACATATAATTCCCCATTCAACCGTAATTTATATTTAATTTATGCAAATTAAAAAGTAATTTTACTCTACATTTTGTGCATTTTCATCGCCGCTGTTTTCTTTTGGCTCTTCTTCGCCATAATATCCACTTTCCGGCCTTATGTCTATATTATAGCCTGTTAGGCGTGCTGTAAGGCGTGCATTTTGCCCCTTGTTACCTATTGCAAGAGAAAGCTGATGATCCGGCACAGTTACACGGCAACTTTTGTTTTCGCCTTCTAAAATTTGAACATCAACAACAGATGCAGGGCTTAAAGCGGCCGCAATAAACTCGTCAGAATTTTCGCTCCATGGAACTATATCTATTTTTTCTCCGTTAAGTTCTTGTACAATATTTGCAACGCGCTGTCCTCGTGGGCCTATGCAAGCACCAACCGGGTCCACATTTTCATCTTTGCTGTAAACCGCCATTTTTGTTCTTGCGCCTGCTTCACGGCTAAT
>CAYJDK010000056.1:7268-8184 GCA_964368905.1 uncultured Bacteroides sp. | reverse complement strand
CCGTTCCATCAAAAATTTCAGGAACTTCCATTTCAAACATACGTTTAACAAGGCCCGGGTGTGTTCTGCTAATCATCATTTTAGGGCCTCTGTCTCCCGATAAAACGTCTACAACATAAACACGTATACGCTCGCCCTCTTTTAGTATTTCACCTTGAACTTGTTCATTTTTAGGTAATGTAACAACATTGCCGTCTGCAATTTCAAGCGAGGCAATTCCTTTAGCATTATCTGCAGAAACAACAACAGCGCTTAAAATTTCGTGTTCTTTGCTTTGCATTTCTGCATACATTTGGCTACGTTCTGCCTCTTTAATACCTTGGCGAATAACATGTTTTGCAGTTTGAGCTGCAATTCTTCTAAAATCTTTTGTTTTTAACGCAACATTTACTGTGCCCCCAACTTTTGCGGTTTTGCGTTTTTTAAGTATTTCGTTAAGCGCTATTTGAGTGTTAGGGTTTTCAACTTCTTCAACAATTTCTTTAACTAAAGACACATTAAATTTACCTTTTTCTGCATCCATAACAACATTTACATTTTCTTCGTCTACTTCATAATCCTTTTTAACTGCTATTATAATTGCTCCTCGAACTTTTTCCATTAAATATTGTGGGTCCAGTCCTTTTTCATGTCCTAGGAGTGTAAGAGCTTCAAAAAAATCGGCGTTCATTTTTTTCAATCATCCATTCTGTAATTTATTTTAAGCGTGTTTAAACTCGCTGTTAATCAAGATATTCATCGTCGTTTAATTTAACGTAGCTAACATCATTCATGTTTATTTCAAGCTCGTTATCATCTGTTTTTATAAATAAAGTTTTTTGCTCTTTTGAAAGCAATATTCCTTTAATTTCTTTTTCTCCGTACGTATCTGAACGAATAAAGTGCACTAAAATTTGTTTGTTTACCATTGAGTCAA
>CAYJDK010000056.1:0-7243 GCA_964368905.1 uncultured Bacteroides sp. | reverse complement strand
TTGGGTCTTCCTTATCAATTTCCGGGTTAATTGCCCTTGTTGCATCTTCACATGCCTGCATATCTATCGGCTCGTCTCTGTCAATAAATATACGCAAAAACCAATCAGGCCCTTCTTTTTCAAAGCGTACATCCCACAGCCTTAACCCAAGTTGAGTTAAAACAGGTTCTATAATTTTTTCAACTCTTGCTGCAGTGTTACCTTGCTTTTCTTTGCTTTTTTTCTGATTTTCCGCCATATTTTACCTGCTTTTTTTATTATTAGTTAAAAATATATTATTGCAAACAGCAAAGAGCGGCCTGTGTTAAGCCACTCTTTCGTTCCAAAATATTTTCTTGCCTTGTTATAATACCATATTTTAACTTGTAATGCAAGTATTTGCGTCTAAATTATTTTTATTGTTTATTACAAAAACCTAAAAAAATTAATACAACTTTTTTGTTTTTACATGGTTTTACATAATATAAAAAAATTTACACATGGTTAGCAACAGTAAAAACCATGCACCACTAACGTAGCGCATGGTTTTTATGTTTGATTTTTGTTTAATTAAAAATCCTCTGTTGCTTGTGTTTCGTCTTCATACGGTGCCCACAAATCATTGTATAAATCGTCTTCAAAATCAAGGTTGTTTGTGGTTTCTTCTTTAGAATCGTATTTGTTTACATCATAATCGTACATAACAATCTCCGTTCTGCCGCTTCGCTCGGCATATAAAATTATAATATTTTCCCTTGCCGCCACGAAGCGGAGGCCGCGACAAGAGCCTTTTGCAGAATGTTTTATATAAGCTAAGTTATATAAAAACCACACTGCAAATACTATATAGGTTTAACTATAACCTCCGTTTGCAATTATTGTGTACAATTTTACTAATAATATTCAAATTATTTATTTTTGTTTAAATACTTCTAAAGATTGCTCTATTTTAACAAGTTTTGCCAATGCTGTTTGATGTTTTTCTTTTATTTCTAACACAACTTTTTCAGGAGCTTTTTTAATAAAGCCTTCGTTATTAAGCTTTGCTTCAAACATATTAATGTCTTTTTCACATACAGTTTTTTCCTTTTCAAGGCGTGCAACTTCTTTTTCGGCATCTAAAAGCTCCATCATTGGTATAAATGCTCGTGCACTTGAAGTAATTACCTGCACCATGCCTTTTGTATCTCCGTTATAATCACTAACTGTTTGCACGTCTGTTGCAAATGCAAATTTGGCAATATACGCTTGCCCCGCCTTATAAGGTGCACTGTCTTGTGTTTGTATAATTAAAGATGTTCGTTTTGTTGGGTGTGCACCCATTTCAGCGCGAATTGTTCTAACTGCTTTTATTAACTCCATAACACATTGAAAATCTGCCTCGTCTTTTTCAAAGTTAAGTTCCGGCTCATATTCCGGCCATTTTTCAAGCATTACTGTTTCTGTTGTTCCCGGCAATGCTCTGTAAATTTCTTCTGTTATAAATGGCATAAACGGGTGCAACAGTTTTAATGTTTTTATCAGTATGCTTACCAATATTTGGCGAGCACTGTCTTTTTCTTGCTCATTATCGCTGTTTAAACGCAATTTTGCAATTTCAATGTACCAGTCACAATAAATATCCCAAATATAGTCTTGCACTTTTTGCGCAGCTAAACCAAGCTCAAATTTTTCAATATTATCTGTTGCATTTTTTACAAGTGTATTCAATTTCGAAATTGCCCACCTGTCTGCCATTGTTAGCTCGCTTGGCACTCCAACCTTAAAATCTTGTGGTAAGTTCATCATAACAAACCTTGCAGCATTCCACAATTTATTTGCAAAATTACGGCAGGCAAGTACTTTTTCATCTGAAAAACGTGTATCATTTCCAGGTGTTGCACCTATTACCAAAGTCAAACGCAACGCATCTGCGCCATATTTATCAATAATTTCAAGTGGGTCTATGCCATTACCCAAAGATTTAGACATTTTTCTTCCTTGGGCGTCACGCACAAGGCCATGAATAAGTACTTTGTCAAACGGTATTGTGTTAGTATACTCAAGCCCTGAAAAAATCATGCGGCTAACCCAAAACGTAATAATGTCATACCCTGTAACAAGTGTGTTTGTAGGGTAAAAATATTTGTAATCTTCGCTTTGTTCGTTTGGCCAGCCCAGTGTTGAAAACGGCCAAAGTGCGCTTGAAAACCATGTATCAAGCGTATCTTCGTCTTGCCTTAGCGCTCCATTGCATTTTGGGCACGTTTCAACTTTTTCAACACTTACTGTTATTTCTTTGCAATCGTCACAATAATATGCAGGTATGCGGTGTCCCCACCAAAGTTGCCTACTTATGCACCAATCTCGTGTGTTCTCCATCCAAAAAAAGTAATTCTTTTCAAATCTTTCAGGCACAAACTTAATCTCACCTGAGCGCACAGCTTTTATTGCGGGCTCTGCAAGTGGTACCATTTTTACAAACCATTGCAAGCTAACGGTTGGTTCAATTACAGTGTCACAGCGGTAACAAGCGCCAACATTATGGCTGTGTGGTTTTACATCTGCAAGTAAGTTGCATTGTTTTAAATCTTCAACAATAGCTTTTCTTGCTTCATATCTATATAAACCTGCGTATTTTCCGCAATCATCTGTCATTTTTGCGTCAGGTGTCATAACTTTTACAATAGGTAAATTGTGGCGCTGTCCCACTTCAAAATCATTTGGGTCGTGTGCCGGTGTAATTTTAACAACACCCGTGCCAAATTCCATGTCTACATATTCATCACAAACAATAGGTATTTGTTTATTTACAAGTGGCAACATTACTTGTTTGCCATGTAAATGCTTGTATCTTTCATCGTCTGGGTGTACGGCAACTGCTGTGTCGCCAAGCATTGTTTCCGGGCGTGTTGTTGCAAGCTCAAGGTATTCATCGCTTCCCACAACGGGGTATTTTATATGCCAAAAAAATCCTTCTTTTTCACTGTGTTCTACTTCCGCATCTGATATAGATGTTTTGCAATTGGGGCACCAGTTAATTATTCTCTCGCCCCTGTAAATAAGGCCTTTATCATAAAGTGTTTTAAATACTTTAAGCACTGCCTCACTGCAACCCTCGTCCAGTGTAAAGCGTTCTCTTTGCCAGTCACAACTAGAACCCAGTTTCTTAAGCTGGTCTACAATTCTTCCACCGTAAGTGCTTTTCCATTCCCATGCTCTTTTCATAAAACCATCACGGCCCAAATCTGCTTTGGTAACTCCGTCTTGCTTCATACTTTCAACAATTTTAGCTTCTGTTGCAATAGATGCATGGTCAGTTCCCGGTACCCATAACGCAGCATAACCCTGCATGCGTTTAAACCTAATTAATATATCTTGCCATGTGTTATCCATAGCGTGGCCCATATGCAGTTGCCCTGTTATATTGGGTGGCGGCATAATAATAGTGTATGGTTTTTTGGTTTCGTCTATTTTTGTGTTAAAATATCCTTTTTCAAGCCAAAAATCATACGTTGAATCTTCTACCACTTTTGGTTCATATGTTTTGTTAAGTTCTTTCATACTAATCTCCATTCTGTGCAAAGCACAAATTGTTTTTTTAATAAACCTCCGCACAGCACGGAGTTTTTTTAGAATGCGCCGTTTTAAAAAATTGCCAACAAACCGGCTTTTACAAAAAAGGTTCAAAGTTTCTGTCATATGTCGCAAAATTTCGCTTTGCTTTTGCAATGTCATTGTTTACTTACAGCTTGTTTTAACAGCACGCTTTTGCTTTAAGTTGCTAGCGTAATTTTTAACAAAAAAATAGCACCGCCCCTAAAAATGGGACGATGCTTTAATTTTAAAGCCCGCGGTACCACCCAAATTGATTTGCAAATTTGCAAAACCACTTGAACACCGATACATTCGGTATTGTATGTTGCAAAGCAACCATACTGCCGTTTTAACGCCGGCAAACACGGAAATAACTAACAATGCTCATTATTTCTGCTCCAAAGCGACAATGGCACTACTTTTTACCGGGCTTACACCGGCCCCGGCTCGCTAAAAAAAGTTAAATGTGCTCAAACTCTTTTTCTTCGCATTTATCTATATTTACTTTATTCTATCAGTTTTTTAGCTGTTGTCAAGTATTGTATTATTTAATTTATAGTAATAGTAAAATAATTTAATTAACTAAAAAACAACATGCCTTTAAAATAAAACACAATTAATTAGCCGCTTTTTAATAAAACAAGCTTAAAATACAACTGTTTTGTCTAAAGCGTTAAATACTGCGCCCTTAAAAACGCTCTTCAATGTTATTACCCTTAATTTTCGCCTTGCATTTGCAATGTTTAGCCTAAAGATATACCCATGCGCCTTGCAACAGTTAACATATCACAAGTATCAGGCACAAGCTTAGTTTTACCTGCAACCTCGCTCAACGGGTTTTCAGTTACAATATTATTTTTCATTGCAACTGCAACGCCATAATGTTCAGCCTCAATTAATTTTGCGGCATACGTACCAAATTTTGTTGCCAAAACTCTATCATAGGCAGACGGGCTACCACCGCGCTGCATATGGCCCGGAACGCACGTTCTTGTTTCAAAGCCGGTAATAGCTTCAATTTGCCTTGCTATTCTATTTGTAGCTGTTGTTTCTCCTGCTTTTGCTCTTTTTTCTGCGCGCTGTTTCTTTTTTAAAGACGCCTCGCTAATATCATAAACACCTTCCGCAACAGCAAGTATTGAAAAAGTTTTGCCTGCATCGTTACGCCTAATAATGGCGTCGCATACATTTTCAATGTTATAAGGTATTTCAGGAATTAAAATTATATCTGCGCCGCCCGCAATACCGGAGTAAAGTGTTAACCAACCGGCTTTGTTGCCCATAAGTTCTATAACAAGGCACCTTCTGTGGCTAGATGCCGTTGTGTGTATCCTATCTATAACCTCTGTTGCAATGTCTACAGCTGTATGAAAACCAAACGTAACATCGGTTCCCCAAATATCGTTGTCAATAGTTTTTGGCAAACCTATAATGTTCAATCCCTCGTTACTAAGCAGGTTAGCCGTTTTATGTGTACCATTGCCGCCAAGACATACAAGGCAATCAAGTTCTGCATCATTATATGTTTTTTTCATTGCTTTTACTTTGTCTATTTTATCGTCTCCCACAACTTGCATAAGCTTAAACGGCGTACGCTTTGTTCCAAGTATAGTTCCACCACGTGTTAAAATACCAGAAAAATCGTGAGAATTCATAACAGACCAATCCCCACGAATAAGCCCGTCGTAACCATTTCTAACTCCAATAATTTCAATATTGTCTCCAAACCTGTAATAAAGCGCTTTTGCAGCACCCCTAATAGTTGCGTTAAGTCCAGGGCAATCGCCTCCGGACGTTAAAATTCCTACTCTTTTTTTCATGCCAAAGTGCTCCTTTCTTGTACGTAAATTGTCTAAAAATGTCAGCTGATTAGAAAGTGCCAGATGCAAGGAAAAAGGAAATAACGTAAATCACATGCTTTTTATAAAAAGCCGTAACTCAATTTCACATTTAATGCTGCAATAGGTGCTTTATAAGTAGCCTGACGTGCCAGAAAAGACAAAACAATATAATATGCAAAGGTAAATTGTGATATAATAAATTAAGATACTTTATTAGCATAATAGCTTATAAATTAAACTTATTATATCACAATTTACTTATTAAATATAGTGTAAATATAAACAAAATCACACAATAAGCTTATATAAAACGCAATTAAAAAACAGGGCTTAATTTTAAAATTATATTTATAATTTTAAATAGTGCAAACACTATTTAATGCATTTTTAACTTTTGTGTTTTTACAAATTCTTATACGCTTATTTTAAAAATTAAGATAATATTAAATATTATTAAACATTTTTTAATATATATGTATTGACATTTTTTGCGTTTTTAGTTATAATTAATTGCTTGCATAAATATGCACAGCTATCCTTGCCGCTTAAGCGGTCAAAAGTCCAAAAGGAGGTGTACAAAAATGTCTAATTTGTACGAAACAATGCTTATCACATCTACAACTCTTGATGAAGAGGCTGCAGCAAAAGTAATTTCAAAGTTTAAAAAATTAATTGAGAAAAACGGCGAAATCGTAACTGTAGACGAATGGGGAACAAAAAGACTTGCTTACCCAATTCAAGACGAAACAGAAGGCGTATACACTTTGATTACGTTCAAATGCGCGCCAGAATTCCCTGCAGAGCTTGAGCGTGTTTACAGTATTACAGACGGCGTTTTGCGTTCTATGATAATAGCAAAAGACGAAAAAACTGTTAAAGCTGATAAAACGGAGGCAAAATAATGCTTAATGTAATAGCTTTAGTGGGCCGCCTTGTAGCGGACCCGGAACTTAGACACACAACAAACGGAAATGCAACTTGCACATTTCGTATTGCGGTAGACCGCAGCTATGTAAGGCAAGGCGAAGAACGCAAAGCCGATTTTATTGACATAGTGGTTTGGCGCGGAACAGCAGAATTTGTTTGCAAATACTTTAAAAAAGGCAATTTAATTGCTGTTAACGGCAGTTTGCAAACACGCAATTACGAAGATAAGAGTGGCAATAAACGCACAGCTTTTGAAGTTGTTGCCGACAATGTTCATTTTGTTGAGAGTAAATCTTCTTCAGGCGGCGGTTCTTACAGTTCTGCCGGCACAAGTGCCGCACCGGCACAGCGCAACGAAAATGCAGCGCCTGTAGGTTTTGCCTCGGGTGATGCCGAAGATTTTTCAGTTATAAGTGACGACGATGATTTGCCGTTTTAACTAATTTTTAAACAAGGAGGATGCTATAATGGCATACGACAGAGATAATTCTGATTCAAAATTTGGCGGACGTGGCCAACGCCGTAGCCGCAAAAAAGTTTGCAGCTTTTGTGTTGACCGTATAAATAGTATTGACTATAAAGACGTACCGCGTTTACGTAAATATATTTCAGAGCGAGCTAAAATAATACCTCGCCGTGTAACAGGAACTTGTGCTTTTCACCAACGTGAATTAACAGTTTCTATAAAACGTGCGCGCCACGTTGCACTGTTACCTTATGTAAGCGATTAATTTTAAATATGGTTATTTTAAAAGGCGATGTGAAATTTCACATCGCCTTTTTTATGTTTATGTTTATTCTTTAATTAGAGAATACATCTCCATGTCTAACACCTTACCGTTTTTAACGGCATTGCTACGTAATGTTCCCTCGTGCATAAAGCCACCTTTTTCTAAAACCCTGCACGAGGCTTTGTTGTA
>CAYJDK010000055.1:10064-11063 GCA_964368905.1 uncultured Bacteroides sp. | reverse complement strand
TTAAAACTTCTATTGTTTTAATTTCTCCATGCTGCTCAATGTCGCTAATCATTTGTACTCTTGTTGCGTGCCTTCCACCTTCAAACTCAGCATTTAAAAATTCTTCTACAATCATTTTAGCTAAATCTGTTCCAACAACTCTGGCGCCAATTGAAAGCATGTTAGCATTATTGTGCTCGCGTGAAAGTTTTGCCGTATATGGTTCACTACAAACTGCACATCTAATTCCCTTTACTTTATTTGCAGCCAAAGATATACCAACACCGGTGCCACAAATTAATATGCCTTTATCACATTGCCCACTTGCTACGGCTTTAGCTGCCTCAAACCCAAAAATTGGGTACGACGCTCTTTCGCTGCTTGGTGAGCCAAAATCTATATAATCAATATTTTTCTCATCTAACATTTCTTTAATAACTGTTTTTAATTCAAACCCAACATGATCACTGCCTAATGCTACCATAATTATACCGCCTTTAATGTTTTATAAAAATAAATATAACTTTTAACAAATCAATGTTATCAAAACACCGCTCCATTGTCAAGAAAAACAAGCTTATATATTTACTTTTAAACGTAATTTTTCTGTTTTGCTAAAAACTAAAAATATTTAATGTATAAAACAAAATTTAATTACTTTTCACCCATTAACATTACCATTACAGCTTTTTGTGCATGCATCCTGTTTTCTGCTTCGTCAAATATTTCATTTGCATGTGCTTCAAATACTTTTGCTGTTATTTCTTCTCCTCTGTGTGCCGGCAAACAATGCTGCACCATAACATCACTTTTAGCTAAACTAATTACTTCATCATTTATCTGATACCCTTCAAAAGCTAACTGCCTATTTTTTTGTTCTGTCTCTTGCCCCATGCTTGTCCATACATCTGTAACAAGTATGTCGGCATTTATAGCTCCTTGTTTTGGGTCGTTACAAAGTGTAAATGTATTATAATCACTTGCAAATTTTAATACATTTTCATGGGGTAAGTAATTATT
>CAYJDK010000055.1:2886-10054 GCA_964368905.1 uncultured Bacteroides sp. | reverse complement strand
ACACATCTTCAGCCCATCAAGGGTACCTTTATATTCACGTATTGTTTGCAAATCTGCTAAAACTTGGCATGGATGTGAATAATCTGTAAGGCCGTTAATTACAGGTATACCACTATATTGCGCAAGTTTTTCTACTTCTTCTTGTTCAAATGTTCTTATCATTATACCATCAAAATACCTGCCTAAAACACGGGCAGTATCCTCAATTGGTTCTCCCCTACCTATTTGCAAATCGTTTGTATTTAAATAAACAGCATTACCACCTAATTGGTACGCGCCAACTTCAAAACTTGTACGTGTTCTTGTAGATGCCTTTGCAAATATTAATGCAATGCTTTTGCCTTCAAGTTGTGTTTGCTTTTTTTTACAGCGTGTATCAAACTTTAACTCATCGGCTAAGTCTAAAATTTCAATTATTTGCTCTTTAGATAAATCACTCATTTTAAGTAAATGTTTCATAAAAATCTCCATTCCATTTTGTGCAAAGCACAAATAATTTGTAAACCCCCATACAGAATGGAGATTTTTTTGGCATGTGTCGTCTGTGACGGCACGCCCTATTATAAGTTGTTAGCATATTTTTTCACGTTAATATCTAAGTTTTATATCTGATTATATGTATATTTTAGATAATAAAGTAAATTGCTCGTTACGTCAACTGTTCTAATGTTTCTTTAATGATATCAACTGCTATTTTAATTTCTTTTTCATTAATTGTAAGTGGTGGTAATAGGCGCAACTTTTCTTTAGCCGTTAAACAAAGCAAGCCTTTTTCCATGCACATTTTTAAAACATCTTTGCTTTCTATATTATTTTTAAAAGAAATACCAAGCATTAATCCTAGCCCGTCAACGCTATCAACCTGATGTAATTTTTCAATTTCTTTTTTTAGTTTTTCACCATTTACTATAACTTTTTTTAAAAAGTCACTGTCAATTGTATCAATTACAACATTTGCGCCTGCGCACGTTATAGGGTTTCCGCCATAAGTACTGCCATGATCTCCAAAAGTAAACGTATTTTCTACTTTTTCATAAAAAAGTATCGCTCCAATTGGCAATCCTCCGCCTAAACCTTTAGCCAATGTTACAATATCCGGCGCAATATTATATTGTTCAACACATAAAAAAGTGCCTGTTCTTCCAACACCTGTTTGTACTTCGTCTACTATTAAAAGCACATCATTTTCTTTACACCAATTGGCAACATAAGTAACATATTCTTTGTTTAACGATATAACTCCACCTTCACCTTGCACCATTTCAATCATTACGGCACAAAACCCTGTTTCATTTAATGTTAAATTTTTAAAATCTTCTATACTATTTGCATTTGTGTACAAAAAGCCTTCCGGAAAAGGCCCATAATTTACGTGAAAAGTGTCTTGCCCTGTTGCTTTTAAAGTTGCAAGCGTTCTTCCATGAAAACTATTTTTAAGAGTAATTATTTTATTGCGGTTTTCGCCGTATTTTTCTTTTGAATATTTACGTGCAATTTTTATTGCACCCTCGTTAGACTCTGCGCCACTGTTTGAAAAAAACACACATTTTGCTTTTGTTTTTTCACACAACTTTTTTGCAAGTTCAATGCACGGAGCTGTGTAATACAAATTACTTATATGTTGCAGTTTTCCGGCTTGCTGGCAAACTGCATTTACCCACTCTTTATTACAAAAACCAAGGCTGTTAACGCCTATCCCACTTGTAAAATCAAGATATTCTTTACCGTTTTCATCGTAAATATAATTGCCGTTTGAATTTATAAAAAGCACATCATTACGCGCATATGTATTAGAAACATATTTTTTATCATCTTTTTTTAAATTAACATAAATATCGCTCATTTATAACTTCCTTCAATGCTTGTAAAAAAGTGTTCCGCTACCTTTATCTGAAAAAATTTCCATTAAAACTGAATGCAGCATGCGCCCGTCAATAATGGCGGCTTCGTTAACACCATTTTCAATACATTCAACAATCCCTTGTATTTTAGGTATCATACCACCCGCTATAACCCCTTTATCAACCAAACTTTTTACTTCATCAATTTCAACATCTTCAATTAAAGTTGTATCGTCGTTTTTATCAAGTAGCAATCCTGCAACGTCTGTCATACTAATAATTTTTGCTGCCTTCAATTCTGTTGCCAGTTTACAAGCTGCTGTATCAGCATTAATATTATACGCTATTCCGTCTTTATCAACACCAACCGTTGCAATTACAGGTATAAACCCACTATCCATTAAATAATTTATAAGCGTTACATTCACATTTACAATATCACCTACAAACCCAAGGTCAGGCAATGTTTTCATTTTTTCACATTGTAATATATTCCCGTCCATTCCACAAAGGCCAACGCCGTATCCACGCAAAAGCCCTACAAGGTCTTTGTTAACTTTTCCCGCTAACACTTGTTGAACAACATGCATAGTCTGTTCGTCTGTTACACGAAGACCATTTATAAATTCAGGCTTTTTGCCTATAATATCAAGTTGTGTATTAATTTCCGGGCCTCCACCATGCACAAGTGTAACACGTACACCAAGTAAAGAAAGTGTAACAAGGTCATTCATCACAGCAGCTTTTAGCGTATTATCGGTCATTGCACTTCCGCCATATTTAACAACAATTGTTTTTCCTTGATACTTACATATATAAGGTTGTGCTTCGTTTAAAATGCGCACCATTTGTTCTGTTTTAAGTCTATCTGTTTCACTCATATAATAATCCTTTCGTGCACTTATAAATAATCTTTGCCTTGCTCTGATTATTTATAAAACCATCTTAATGCCTTGCCATCGCCACTGCGTAACAGCCAAGTAAACATCAAATTTATATCAAGTTATGTTCTGTAATCACCGTTAATTTTCACATATTCGTAAGTTAAATCGCAGCCCCATGCTTTTGCTTTTTTATCTCCGTCGTTCATGTTTACAAGTATTTCTATCTCATCTTCTTTTAATATTTCTGTAGCCAACTCTTCACTATATTCTACATGCATTGCATTTTCACAAACTTTAACGCTACCTTTTTTACTTTTTAATATTATGCTTATGCCATTAATTGAAAATTCTCCGGGCGTATAACCTATTGCACAAAGTGCCCTGCCCCAATTTGCATCTTCTCCAAACATTGCAGCTTTAAATAAGTTTGAACATATAATGCTTTTACTTATAGCTCTTGCATTTTCAACAGTATTCGCATTTTCTACCGTACATTCAAGTAATTTACCTGCACCTTCACCGTCTTTTGCAATACTGCGAGACATATAAGAAGTAACTTTTTTTAACGCCTTTACAAACTCGTTATAATCATTATTTTCTTCAATAATAGTATTATTTTGTGCCATACCGTTTGCAAGTATTAAAACTGTGTCGTTTGTAGACGTATCACCGTCAACACTAATTTGGTTAAATGTATCTTTAACATCATTACTAAGTGCTTTTTGCAACATTTCTGAGCTAATGCTAACGTCTGTTGTAATAAAAATAAGCATAGTTGCCATGTTTGGGTGTATCATTCCACTGCCTTTACCAATAGCGCCTATATAACAAGTTTTACCTTGCAAATTAAATTTATATGCAACTTGTTTTTGCTTCGTATCTGTTGTCATAATTGCAGTTGCAGCATTACTGCTGTTTTCTTTACTAAGCTGTGCCACTGCGGCAGGTATACCGCTTATAAATGGCTCTATTGGTAAATTCTGCCCAATTACTCCTGTTGAGTTAACAAGAATGTCTTGTTTTTTAACGTCTAATTGTTCGGCAAGCAATTCACACATTTTATTTGCAATTTTTTCGCCTGTGGGTGTGCAAGTATTTGCATTTCCGCTATTACAAATAATAGCTTGTGCAACACCGTTTTTTAAATGTTTTTTTGTAACAAGCAATGGCGCACCTTTAACTTTATTTGTTGTGTAAACAGCTGCCGCATTACAAACAACGTCACTTTTAATTATAGCTAAGTCAAGCTTCTCTTTGTTTTTTCTCACTCCACAGTGAACTCCGCTTGCTGTATACCCTTTAGCTGCACATACACCGCCATTACATTGTTCCATCTTGTTCTCCATTCTGTACTCTATTATTATATAATCAAAATATTTTTAATATTTATTCAAGGCCTTCGCGTTCTGGCAGTCCAAGCATCAAATTCATACATTGTATTGCCGCTCCGCTTGAACCTTTGCCCAAATTATCAAACACACTAACAAGTAATACTTGCTCTTCATTCTCAAAACAAAAAATTTCCAGCATATCACTATTACAACATAAATTTGCCGGTAAAAAACCATTTTCAGGCATATGCATTGTGTCGTGCACAATTACGCCTTTTTCATTATTATAATACTCTTTTAAAACTACATCAATATTGGTAGATCCCGCTTTTTGTAAAAGCTGTGATTTAAACACCGGTATATGAACAGACATCCCACGTGCATAGTCTGCAACTATAGGGGTAAACAGCGGTGCTGTTAAAAGCTTAGCCACTTTGCACATTTCAGGTATGTGCTTATGGTGTAAGCTAAGTGCATAAGTGCGTGGAGATTCTAAAAAACAAGAACGTGCGTTGTCTTCATAGTCTGCTATCATACTTTTGCCGCCACCTGTGTATCCTGTTATTGAAAAAGCACTTAAATTTGATTTTTTATGCAAAAGCCCAAATTCAATTAATGGTGCAACAATAGATATAAACCCGCTGGCATGGCAACCGGGTATTGAAGTTCTATTAGATTTTATTATATCACTTCGTCGCTTTTCTATCTCAGGAAAGCCGTATACCCATGCATCATTTGTCCTGTGAGCTGTGCTTGTATCACAAATTTTTACGTGCTCCGGCAACAAACTTACAATTTCTTTAGCAGCACTGTCAGGCAAACACAAAATGCTTAAATCACTGTCCAAAGCCGCTTTAATTCTTTCATTTATATCTTTTCTCTTTTCATCATGTAAAGTAATAACATTTAAATTTTTTCTTTTTTTCAGTCTTTCAACTATTCTTAATCCTGTTGTTCCCTCGCTACCATCTATAAAAACATTATACATTTTATCACCACTTTTGCATATTTATTCATTATAATTGTATATTATACACTTTTTTTAAAAAA
Organism: uncultured Bacteroides sp.; assembly: GCA_964368905.1. Lineage (GTDB taxonomy): Bacteria > Bacillota > Clostridia > Oscillospirales > Ruminococcaceae > Ruthenibacterium. The sequence continues at coordinate 4,948 of CAYJDK010000055.1, read as the reverse complement.
AAGCAAGTATTTTTCAAAAAAACTTGACATGTATTAAAAAAAACTTTATAATCATATTTGCAATTAGTTAAGATTAACTATTTATATTTTTTAATAGTAGCTTACATATTTATTTATATATTCTAAATTAATATGTTTTTGCGACTAACGTATTTATCAATTATATTATGGGGGCTTTATAAGTTGGACAATAAAAACTCAGCTACACGAGATTTAACTAGCGCCAAGTTGAATAAAGAATATCTTATTAAAGATATTCTAACTACAGATAGTGAAATGAAAAATTTTCTTTTTACTTTAGGTTGCTATGAAGGCCAACTTATTACTGTATTAAGTCTTGTATCTAATAATTATATTGTGTCTTTACATGACGCAAGATATAGCATAGATGAAAATTTAGCTAAAGTAATTAAAATTTAGCATTACAATGCTTGCTTTTATTTTATTACTTGCAGTTATTAAATAGTACATAAAAAATGTAGTTTCTACATTTTTTTTAAAAGCTCAAGTTAGTTGTAGCTTACTTATTTGTTAATTATTATTTAATAATTTTATATAAACAATAACGGAGGAATTATTTATGAAAATAGCATTAGCAGGAAACCCTAATAGCGGCAAAACAACATTGTTTAATGCAATTACCGGCAAACTTGAACATGTTGGCAACTGGGCAGGTGTTACTGTTGCTAAAAAAGAAGGCGAAGTTAAATCTAGCCTTTACAGCGGCGAAACAAAACTAACTGCGGTAGACTTACCGGGCGCATACTCAATGTCTGCATTTACATCTGAGGAAAATATTACAAGTGATTTTGTTAAAAACGAAAATCCCGATGTAATTATTAATATTGTAGATGCAACTAGTTTGCGTAGGAGTTTATTTTTTACAACTCAATTATTAGAGCTTGGTATACCTGTAGTTATAGCACTTAACAAAAGTGATATGAAAGAAAAGAAAGATATTAACATTAACATTGAGACATTATCTGCAAAATTAAACTGTCCTGTTGTTAACACAGTTTCTACTGCAGTTACAAACAATGGCCTTGATAAATTAATCGAAACTGCTTTATCAAGTGCAGGTAAAGGGCAAACTTCTCCTTATACAAATGATGCAGCAGATGCAACTAATAAAGATGCAGTTGAAGCAGCAGACAAAAAAAGATATGAATTTGTTACAGGTATTGTTAATGAAGTAGAAAAAAGAGCTGTTAAAATCAACAAGCAAACTTTACAAGATAAAGTTGACCTTGTTGTTGCAAATAAATGGCTTGGTATTGTTATATTTGCGGCTGTTATGTATGGTGTATTCTACTTATCACAAACACTTGTTGGCCCATTCTTTGCAGATACATTAGTTGGCTGGATAGACGGCTTTAACGCTTTTGTTGGTGAATTGCTAGGCGAAAGTGTTTCACCTGTTTTAAGCACTATTATCCTTGATGGTATTATTGGTGGTTTTGGTGCCGTTGTAGGTTTCTTACCATTAATTATGGTTATGTTCTTCTTACTTGCATTGCTTGAAGATTGCGGCTACATGGCACGTGTTACTGTTGTTATGGACAGATTCTTCAAAGTTGTTGGGTTGTCCGGTAAATCAATTATCCCTATGATAATTGGTATAGGCTGTGCAATACCGGGTGTTATGGCAACACGTACTATTAAAATCGAACGTCAACGCAGAACAACTGCTATGCTTGCACCATTTATGCCTTGCGGCGCAAAATTGCCGGTTATAGCTTTATTTGCCGGTGCATTCTTTGGTGGCGCAACATGGGTTAGCCAAGTTATGTATTTTGTTGGTATTTTACTAATAATTGTTTTTGCATTTATTATAACAAGAATTACAGGCGAGCAAAATGCTAAATCTTTCTTTATTATGGAATTACCTGAATATCGTTTCCCAAGTATTTTACGTGCAACTATTTCTATGTTGTCTAGGGCAAAAGCCTTTATTATTAAAGCAGGTACAATAATTTTACTTTGCAACTTAATTGTTAATATTATGCAACTTTACAACTGGAGTTTCCAAGTTGTAGCAGAAGATGCACAACATACAAGTATT
>CAYJDK010000055.1:0-2876 GCA_964368905.1 uncultured Bacteroides sp. | reverse complement strand
CCATTCGCTTTCTTACTAATTCCTTTGGGATTTGGCGTATGGCAACTTGCAGCAGCAGCAATTACAGGCTTTATTGCTAAAGAAAACGTTGTTGGTACTTTAGCTGTTGTTTTCTCAATTACTAACTTTATTGACACAGACGCACTTGAAATGGTTGAAGGCGCAGCAAGCGGTGTTGCAGCAACAATGGGCTTAACATCTGTAACTGCACTTGCATACTTAATGTTTAACTTGTACACACCTCCTTGCTTTGCTGCTATTGGTGCTATGAACGCAGAAATGGAAAGCAAAAAATGGTTATTTGGCGGTATAGCTTTACAACTAGGCGCAGGTTATACAATAGCATTTTTTGTTAACCAAATCGGTACTCTTGTTACAACAGGCGCATTTGCTGCCGGCTTTATTCCCGGTTTAATTGCAGTTGCAGCTATGATTGGCTATCTTGTTTACTTAATGATAAAAGGCAACAAAAAAGCGCAAGCAAAAGTTGCTGCTATGGCAGCTTAATTAATTAAAAATTATACACCCTTATTTTACTTGCAATATATAAAATAAGGGTGTATATTATACTTAGCAGTACTTAAATTAATTCTTTAAATTCACAAATTATTTGTATACGTTATTAGTAAATAATTTGCAAAAAACTAAAAGGTGGTTATTATGGCAGATTTAATTGCAATTGGTGTTATATTATTAATTGTTGTGAGTATAGTTGTTTATATTGTTAACCAAAAGAAAAAAGGTGTTAAATGCATTGGTTGCCCAAGTTGTTCTTCAGGTAAAAATGATAAAAAGCAACAGTGCAATAATAGCAACTTTAATCATTAAATATTTATAATTATTAAAATTACCATTAAAAATAAACCATCGATTTTCGATGGTTTGTTTTTTATATTAACATTAAATTTATTTATTTCTGTTTTTTAAAACAGCATTGTTACTTTTTAAAATTTGATAAAGAAAAAGCACTATAACAAACATTTTTTAAGCATGTTTGTTACAATTAAACAAAGAGATATTTACTTGTTTTTATGTTGACAAACCACATGCTATAAAGTACAATTATATTGTGGTATTATGTAGTTTTTTGTAATAAATTTTTGTATTTTTGTTTATTTATTACAATTTTAAGTTATGGGTAAAATATATTATAAAATTTATTTGTATTGAAAGGAACATTAACATGCAAGAATTAAAACAAACAACACACAATGATTTTTTACAAGGTGGTATAGCTGCACCAAACGAGCCACATTTGGCTTGTGTATTATTGTTAGATACCTCAAGTTCTATGGCCGGCGGCCCAATTGACAGCTTGAATAAGGCAATTAGAGATTTTGTTGAGCAAACTTCTTTAAGTGAACAAGCACGCAAAAGTGTAGACATTGCCATAATAGAATTTAACGATACCGCAAACGTTGTGCAAGATTTTACTCCGCTTACTCAAATGCAACCTGTTACGCTTGTAGCATCTGGTTATACTTCAATGGGTGCAGGCATAAATTTAGCAATAGATAAAGTTAAAGAACGTAATAGGTTTTATCACAGTATGGGTACACCGTGCTTTAAACCATGGATTTTTATGATTACAGACGGCGCACCAACAGATGACATATCACAAGCTCAAGTTAGAATTATGGAAGAAGAAAACAAAGGTTCACATGGTAAGCTTAAATTTTGGGCAGTTGGTGTACCGGGTTACAGTGCAGAGGTATTAAAATCACTTACAAAAAGATGCATTGCTCTTGACGAAGCAAAGTTTGGCGGTATTTTTAACTGGATGAGTGAAAGCATGGTTGCAATCTCTGTTAGCCGTGTTGACGAAAACCCTCAACTCCCTAATTTACCAGACGGAGCCCAAACAATACCTTCAGATTGGTAATTTATTAAACAAATAAATCAACTTTTAGAAAGGCCGGGCAATAATTGGAATTAACAGCCTTACGTGCCCGGTATATGGGAATAATATGATATTTAATTACGGCTTTAGTATAGCGGGTAAGTCTCATATTGCAAGAGGCACTCGTTGCCAAGACTCTCACCTAATTAAAAAATTGAGCAACGGCTGGCACATTGCCGCTGTTGCCGATGGTGTTGGTTCTGCAAAAAATTCCCATATTGGTTCTAAAATAGCTGTTGAAACACTTGTTAACTTTTGTGAAGAATGTATGCCGTGGGACTACAACACAATAAGCATTAAATCTATGCTTAGAACTGCCTACAATTATGCGTTTAAATTAATACTAAGAGAATCTGAAAAACATAACGAACCTCTTGAAAGTTATGATACAACTTTAACTGTTGCCATTTATGACGGTAAAAAAATTATATATGGCCACTCCGGTGACGGTGCAATTATTGGGCTTACAACATTTGGCGATTATGATGAAATTACAAACACACAAAAGGGCGAAGATGGCGTTTCGGTAATACCGTTGCGCGGTGGTTACACAAGCTGGGTTATTGATACGTATGAAGAAGAACTTAGTGCGGTTTTACTTATGACAGATGGTATACTTGATACGCTTTGCCCTTACTTGCTTAAAAATAATATTAATGGCAAAATTAACAATGTTTATGTTCCTTTAATAAGTTATTTTGCTCATCCAAAGTGCATAAAACCATCTTTAAAAGAACAAGATAATTTGCGAAAAGATATTGAAGAATTTTTAAAAGCAAAAGACAATTATGATAGTAATAATTTTTATAACAGGCTGTTTGATATTTACAGTACATATTTAGGTGATAAAACGCAAGATATTATTAATACAATAAAAGCAAATAATTATTGTGTTTCTTTAATGCAAGGCCAACAAGACGATAAAACAATAGTAGGGCTTTTAAACACAGACGCATTGCTAGATGCAAAGCAAAAC
>CAYJDK010000054.1:10372-11080 GCA_964368905.1 uncultured Bacteroides sp. | reverse complement strand
CGTTCCTTTCAGCGCTTAAAATACTTAAATTATATTTGAAATATTTTTAACAAAATATAATTTAACATCAATTTGTGCAAAACTACACCTTATGAATACTACTTTGCCTTGAAATAGAAAGTACCACTCCAATTTCACACAATAACATTAAAAGCGATGTTCCTCCATAAGAAAAAAATGGCAAACTAATACCTGTGTTAGGTATTGTATTTGTAACAACGGCAATATTTAAAGCTGCCTGAAAAATTATTTGTACAATTACTCCAATAGCTAACATGCAGCCAAATTTATCTTTTGCATTAAATGCTATATATAAACCACGCATTAGTAAAAAAATAAAAAGTAATATAACTATCATTGCACCTACAAAACCAAGTTCTTCGCAAAGTATGGCAAAAATAAAATCGTTTGCAGGTTCCGGAACATACAGGTGTTTTTGCCTAGAATTGCCTAGCCCTAACCCAAAAAGACCGCCTGAACTTATTGCATACATACCTTGTATTGTCTGATACGCATTATCGGTTGGGTCTGTAAATGGGTTTTGCCAGTAATAAATTCTTTGAGTTGCATAAGGCACAAGGTCTTCTATAAACAAAAGTGCCGCTGCAATTGCCGCCGCAAGCGAGAGTATTGCAAGCAAAAACCATATTGGTTTTGTTCCACCAACAAACATCATTGCAAACCCTATGCCCAAAATTAATATTGTAC
>CAYJDK010000054.1:5623-10362 GCA_964368905.1 uncultured Bacteroides sp. | reverse complement strand
AATATAATTATAAAAGGAACAACTCCATACATAAAAGTTTTCATTTTTTCGTAATTAACAGATATAATATGTGCAAATAATATTATAACTGCAAACTTTGCTATTTCTGAGGGCTGAAATGTAGTTATACCAATGTTAATCCATCTTCTTGCGCCATTAATGGGTGGCATAAACAAAACAATAACAAGCAAAATTAAAGTAACACCCATAATTGGCCAAGCAAATTTTTGCAGCAAATGATAATCAAAATATGAAATTGCAAACATTAGCAAAACGCCGACAACCGCAAACATTGCTTGTTGCCTTATATAATAAAAACTATCTCCATCCATTCTATAATAAGCATATGCAGTACTTGCACTAAAAACCATTACAAGCCCAAACAATACAAGTATTATAATAATTGTTGCAAAAGGCCAGTCAATTGGTTGCTTTTTTTTAATGCGAGAATGTGTATTTGCAATTAATTTTAATTTTTTTGCTTGTTGCGCCATTGTTGCGCCCCCTTTTTAAGCATTGCTATAAATATGAAAACATTTAAATGTAAATATTTTAAAAGTTAAATTAAAATTAAATACCCATGTAAATGTATATGCATGACAAAGCAACACATACAACAGTAAAAAAGCTAAAACCAAAAACAATTTTTACTTCACTATAACCACACATTTCAAAGTGGTGGTGTATTGGGCTCATTTTAAAAATTCTTTTACCGTGTGTTAATTTAAAATAACCCACTTGTAGCATTACACTTAAAGCTTCGCAAATATAAAGCAAACCTATTATAACAATAATCTCGGGTCGATTTATGGCGTATCCCAGTGCAACTACGGTTCCACCTAAAAACATACTGCCTGTGTCTCCCATAAAAACTTTTGCAGGGTAAAAATTCCAAGATAAAAAACCGGCACAACCACCCGCAACAGCCGCTGCAAAGAGTGCTGATGTTACATTACCCATAACACTTGAAATAAAAATATACCCTAACATAACTATAAATGTAACACTAGACGCAAGTCCGTCTATTCCATCTGTTAAATTTACGGCATTTACAACGCCTATAATAAGAAAAAAAGATATTAAATAATAAAAAACACCAAATTCTATTAAACCAAAAAAAGGTAAATTAACTATGGTTGTAATTGTATTGTTTAAATAAAGCGATGCCAAAAAAGCACAAGTTATAAATATTTGTGCAAATATTTTATATTTAGCCTTTAAGCCTAAGTTTCTTTTTTTAACAACTTTAATATAGTCGTCTAAAAAACCTACCGCACCAAAGGCAAGGCTTGTTAAAACAGCTATATAAAGTGTTACCATATTTTTTGACAAAAGGTCTCCTAAAACACTTGTTGCACCCATTGTTAATACAGTATACCCAAAAACTATGCCAAAAAGCGTACCAATGTAAAACATCATACCACCCATTGTTGGTATACCATTTTTTGCAGAATGCCACTTTGGCCCTATTTCTTTTATTGTTTGCCCAAATTTCAACTTGCGTAAAGCAGGTATTATTACAAACCCCATTACGGCCGTTATTATAAGCGAGCTAAATCCCGCCACAATTAAAGCATATCTTGCTGCTTGCATTATTTCTCTCCGTTCTATTTATCTTTATGTGCACAATTTTATAAAAACCGCCGGCAAAATTCTGCGTTATATTAATTATAATTTTCATAAAAATGTTTTATTATTTCCTCAAACACCATTCCTCTACTAGCCTTAATCAAAACAATATCACCTTTATTGCACACTTCACAAAGTAACTTTGCTGCCATTATATTGTTATCGCAGCGCACAGCCTCAACGCCAAGCCCATGTGCCCTATTATGTGCAGCTCTCATTTGCTCGCCAACCGTTATAAGCATGTCAACACCATATTCACTGCAAAGCTCACCTACTTGTTCGTGTGCTTCAAAAGATAAATCACCAAGCTCCAGCATATCTCCCAAAATAGCTATTTTGCATCCGTTTGATGGATAATCACACATTGCTGTAATTGCAGCTTTTACACTGTCAGGGCTTGCATTATAACAATCTTCAATAATTGTCACGTCTTTAAACTTTACTATATTTTGCCTTAAATCAGCAGACTTATAATTACTCAAGGCTTTTGCGGCTATGTTTGCATCAAGTAAAAGCCTTGTTGCAATTGCATATGCACTTAAAGCATCCATTACATTATGTGTACCAAGTGCAGGTATAAATGCGTTAAATTGTCCATACTTTTTGTCTTTTATATCAAAAAACGTTCCACTCTCATCAAAACGTATGTTTTCTGCCACAACATCGGCATTTTTATTTTTTATAGCAAAATATACAGGTACAACATGCTTTGGTATGTCTTGCTTTCTTGGCAAGTCATCGTCACCATTTAATGCAATTGGTGCATTTTGTGGCATTCCATTACATATTTCCATTTTAGCTTTGCATATATTTTCTCTTGTTTTAAGCTGTTGCAAATGCGCAGTGCCAATAGACGTAATAATAGCAGCGCACGGTTTAGCCGCAAGTGTTAGCTTTTCTATTTCGCCTAAGCCTTGCATTCCCATTTCAATAACTGAAAATTTAGTATCGTCTTCAAGGTTAAAAAGTGTATTTGGCATTCCTATTTCGTTATTTTTATTTCCTATTGTTTTTAATGTTTTACCAAATGCTGAAAATACTGCATAACAAAATTCTTTTGTTGTTGTTTTACCAACACTTCCCGTTACCCCTACTAACACAGGTGCAAAACAATCACGATAATTTTCGCCTATCTTTATCATTGCATCAAGTGGGTCTTTTACAATAATAGTTAAATCTTTGCTTACAAGGTTAATATATTGTTGTGCAATTACACATACAGCGCCTTGCTCAACCGCCTTTAGCGCATAGTCATGTCCGTCTACACGTTCGCCTTTAATACACAAAAAAATTGAACCCGGCTGTACTTCTCGGCTGTCTGTTACAACTGCATTTATAATTGGGTTTGTTTGTAGTTCCCCTATACCTTTTAATAGCACATTTGCAAAAACAGGTTTCATATAATTGGCCCTCCGTTCTATGGCAAAATTACAATAATTATTATTTTACCACTATCTGCTATTTGCCGCAAGCCATTCACGCACAATTCTATGCTCGTCTAGGTATACTGTTACGCCGTCCACTACTTGGTAATCTTCGTGTCCTTTGCCGCAAAGCACCAGTACATCTCCGTTTTTTAACAAATCTAATGATTTTTTAAGCGCTGTTCTTCGCTCTATTTCTACAATATATGGCTTACCGGACTTTTTAAGTGCGGGTTCTACATCTTTAATTATATCATATGGGTCTTCTTTTCTTGGGTTATCCGATGTTAAAACAACATAATCTGCATATTTTATAACAGCATTTGCCATTAAAGGCCTTTTTTTTGCGTCTCTTTCACCTGCACAACCAAACAACACAACAAGGCGGCCTTCAACAAACGGCTTTATACTTGATAAAACTTGTGCAATTGCATCGCCTGTATGTGCAAAATCACACAATACCGTAAAATCATTATGATACAAAACTTCCGCCCTGCCACATACACCTTTACTAAACTTTAAAGCATCTGCCGCTTGTTTTGCACTTGCACCAAGCGCAACTGCCGCCGCAGATGCAATCAATGCGTTGCTAACAGAAAAATCTCCCGGCATTGGAAATTGAACTCGCTGAATATCGCCAATACCCACCATTTCAAATTTTACACCTGCAGCAGATAAACTAATGTTGTGCGCTGTATAATCTGCATCATCATTGCTACAAGATACTGTTATTTTGTTTTTAGTATCAACTTCGTTATATAAACGTTTTCCATACTCATCGTCAATATTTACAACCATTGTATCAACTTGGTTAAACAAGCTTTTCTTAGCTGCAAAATAGTTTTCAAATGTTTTATGGTAATCTAAATGGTCTTGAGTTAAATTAGTAAAAACCCCAACATTAAAATGAACGCCGTAAAGCCTTAATTGGTCAAGTGCTTGGCTACTTGCCTCCATTACAACATGGTTACAGCCTGCAGCTAACATGCGAGAAAACAATGCATTTAAATCCCATGCCTCCGGTGTTGTGTATTTTGCCGGTACTTTTATTGTATCTATTTCAGAGTGTATAGTGCCAATTAAACCTACTTTATTGCCTATTTGTTCTAATATTTGTTTTAAAACAGTTGTAACCGTACTTTTGCCGTTAGTGCCGGTTACTGCTGTAATTTTAAGCTTTTGTGCAGGATTATTAAAATAATTACGGCACAAAAGTGCATATGCTTTGCGCCCGTTTTTTACAACAACTTCATTTTCAATTCCCATTTTATATTCTGTTACAATGCAAACAGCACCCGCCTGCAATGCGTTTTGTGCGTAATTGTGCCCGTCTGTCTGAGTGCCTTTAGCACATACAAAAACAGTGTTTTTAATTACTCTTCTGGAATCTTGCGCAACAAACTCAACATTTGCCGTTGGAAGCTTGCCTTCATACTCAATATCTTTAAAAAGTTCATGTAGTGTCATATTATTCCCCATTCTTTGGCATGTATTAACATGTTAACAATTAACGCCACCATATAATGTTCCGCTTTTTGTTAAGACGACTTTGTCAACAGCTCCATTTTGCAAAACAACCATTTACAAAGTTAACTTTAATATATTTTTACAACAAAATTTATATTAATCTGTAACTGTTTTATCGTAAAACATAACTTCAATAACGCTACCCATTGCAACTTGTGT
>CAYJDK010000054.1:4650-5613 GCA_964368905.1 uncultured Bacteroides sp. | reverse complement strand
CATGGCAACTACGTTTTCACTTTCTTCGTCTACGCCCATAACGTTTAAATTTAGCCCGCCGGAATTAAGTATTTGCCTTGCAGCATCAACGCTCTGCCCACTAACATCAGGAACAACCACATTTACCGGCTGCGCATTTTCATCTGTATAAAGCACCACAACAGATTGCCGCGCTAAAGAGGCACCGGGTGCCGGATATTGAGCGGTAACTGTGCCGCCTGCACCAACTTCACTCGATGCAAAACCTCTTGAATTTAACTGCCTATTTGCATCAAGAACTGTCATTCCTGTTAAATTTGGCACACTTACTTCTACCGTTTCAAGTTCTTCTTGTGTGTATTGAGGTTCTACACCCAAATATGGTAAAACATCAGATAAAATTGTACCTACAACCGGCCCGCAAAGCACGCCACCAAACGAATTAAATTTGTCGTGCGGTTCATCAAGTATAATTATGCATGCAACTAAAGGGTCATTTGCCGGTGCAAAACCTGCAAACGAGGCTATTCTAAGCGTATCGTCTTCATTGCCAACAATTACTGTTTGTTTTTGGCTTGTGCCGGACTTACCTCCAACACGGTACCCTGCAACGTACGAGGCATTATTTTGCCCTGTTGCTATGCTTTCTTCAAGCATTAATGCAATTGTTTCGCTTGTTTCTTTTGAAACTACTTGACGTTTAACATACGGCTGTGTAACATCCACAATATTGCCTTCGCTGTCAATAACTTGTTTAACAACATATGGCTCTAATAAATTACCACCATTAATTGCTGCAGAAAAAGCTGTTAACATTGCAATAGGGGTAACCTGGCTAGACTGCCCAAAAGATGAAGACGAAAGTTCTGTTATATTAAGTTTATCTACTGTATAAACATTGCTTTGAGCCTCGTTTTGCATGTCTATGCCTGTTTTTTCATAAAAACCAAAAACTTCCAAATAGTCTGCAAATACTTCTTTACC
>CAYJDK010000054.1:496-4633 GCA_964368905.1 uncultured Bacteroides sp. | reverse complement strand
ATAAGGGTTGCAAGAATTGTTTAGCCCACCGTAAAAATCAAGTGTTCCGTGGCCTTCTGCATGCGCGCAGCGCATGGTGTGTGATGCAACTTGTATGCTACCAGAGCAAGAAAAAGACGTTTGCAAGTTTGCGGCATTTGATTCAAGCGCACCGCTTGCCGTTATTACTTTAAAAACTGAGCCAGGCTCGTAAATGTCTTGAACTGCTTTGTTGCGCCACATTGTTTGTTGCGCTTGTTGTAGTTCATTAGATCGCTCTGCATCGTCGGAAATAGCCATAATTTCTGCTTCAAGAACATCGTCATATAAATTATAAGGGTCGTTTAAATCGTAGCCCGGCAATGTTGCCATCGCAAGTATTTCGCCGGTTTTAACGTTCATAACTATACCGGTTCCTCTGTTTGCAACGTTGTGGTCTATTATTGCATTGCCCAAATACTTTTCAAGTGTTTGCTGAATAACAGCGTCTATTGTTAAAACAATGCTGTTTCCGTCTTGCGCAGGATATTCGGCTTTATAATCGCCGTCCATCTCATATCCCCAAGCATTTTGTGCCGTTAAAATTCTACCGGGTGTTCCTTTTAATTCGTCGTTATAATAAAGTTCTAGCCCTGTTAAGCCGTCTCCGTCTGTGTTTGTAAAGCCAATAACGGTAGATGTCATTGAACCATACGGATAATATCTCTTACTATCCGGTTCCATTAAAATGCCTCTTATTGGCGTTTCTTGCCCTGCCGGTGTTTTATTATATTCGCTCATCCAAGTAATTATTGCATCTGCAACGGGTTTTTCAACTTTATTTTTTATTATTTTATATTTTGAATTTTCATCTCTTAATTTCTCAAGTACATCGTTAACATCAAGCTCCAAAATTTCTGCAAGTTCTTGTGCAACCATTGTTATATTAGTGCCTGCCTGCACCATACTTGCCGGAGACGCAACTACTGTCCAAACAGTAGAACTTCTTGCAAGCTCTTTCATGTTTGTATCGTACACAGAACCCCTGTGCGGTGTAATTATTTCATCGCTTAATTGTTGGTCTGCTGCCATAGCTTTATACATGTCATCGTCTATAAACTGGTATTTAATTAAGTTGTTTATAACAGCACCAAAAGCAACAACGCAAAACAATGCAGCTGCAAAAATTGCCTTAAATCTTATGTCGCGCGTAATAGATTTTGCTGAAATATTGCCTTTATTGGTACTTTCATTTTTTTTCATTACAATAAAACCCCTTTGCGGCAAAAATAATTATCACCGTTGCAAACATTATAACACATGAAAGCAACAGTGATAATAAATATTATGTAACCGGCTCAATATATTCCGAAATATTTTTTGCCCCACCGGAAAAAAAGCCTACTACTTCCTGCCACAACGATTGTTTATAAGTAATTTGATTGTTGTTACCCCTATAAATATAAACTGTTTGTGATGGCTCTCTCTTTATAAGACCAAGTTGAGTTGTAGCGTAAGTTTCAACATTTATTAAATTTGTTCGCATTTCTATTTCATTATTAAGGTAACCATATTCGCTTTCAAGTGCGGTAAGTTCTTGCTGTTTTTTTGCAATTTCTCCTGAAAGCGCTGTATCTATGCTTTGCATGTACAAAACTGCAGAAATTAATGATATTAGCCATGTAGCAATTAAAATAGTTTGACGTAAGCTTTTATTATAACCCTTTAAAGGTTTTTCTTTTTTTAAATGTTTTGCAACATAAAGTTTTGGTGTTTTTTCTGCTTCGCTTTTTGCAAAATAATTAATATCATATGCATTAGTATGTTGCATTATTTTGCCCCCTTTTGTTTAAGTAGTTTGTTATATTTTTTCAGCAACCCTAAGTTTTGCACTTCTGGCCCTAGCGTTATGCTCTTGTTCTTTGGCGCTTGGTTCTATTGGTTTTTTTGTTACTAATTTAATTTTTGGTTTGTTATTGCATACACAACAGGAAACTCCGGTGGGCAAATGCACCCTGTTGCCCACTCTTTAAATTGTTTTTTAACTATTCTATCTTCAAGCGAATGAAACGTGATAACACATATCCTACCACCCGGTTTCAATACATCAAAAATATCGTTAAGCCCTTTTTCCAGTGCATCAAACTCATTGTTTACAGCTATTCTTATAGCCTGAAAAGTTTTTCTCGCTGGGTTTTTATCTTTTCTTCTAACTGCTGCCGGTGTTGCAGATATTACGCAACTAACAAGTTCAGCCGTTGTAAGTATAGGCGAGATTTCTCTTGCTGCTACAATTTTACCCGCAATGTTCCATGCGTTTGACTCTTGCGCATAATCTCTTAACATATTTGCCAGCTCTTGCCTTGAAGCATTATTTACAATATCTGCTGCACTCCTACCGCTTTGGCTCATTCTCATATCAAGTGGTGCTTTTCCATGGTATGAAAAACCTCTTTCTCTTTCATCTAACTGATGTGAAGATACGCCTAAATCAAGTAATGCACCGTCTATTTTATCTATACCTAACAAATTAAGTTCTCTTTTAATAAAACTAAAATTACTATGTACTAAAACAGCAGGTAAATTACTTAACTTTTTGCCTGCTGCTTTTATTGCGCTTGGGTCTTGGTCAAACGCATACAACTTTCCATTTTTCAGTCTTTTAGCAATTTCAAAAGAGTGTCCACCGCCGCCTGCCGTTCCGTCTACATAAATTCCGTCTTCTTTTATACACAAAAGCTCAATACACTCTTCAAGCAGTACGGATACATGATTAAAATTTAATTGATTATCCATTCATGTTTCGCTCCTATGTACATTTTTTATATATATTTAAAACCTTGGTTTGTGTTTCAATTACAGTTCTAATTGCTCAAGTACATCTGCAAACTTTTTAGCAGACATTGCCTCACTGCGCTTACGCCAAGCTTCTGTATTCCAAATTTCGGCATGGTCTCCCACTCCTAAAATGGTAACTTCTTTTTCAAGTTTTGCGTAATCTCTTAAATTTTGTGGTAAAAGTATTCTACCTTGTTTATCCGGCTGCATTGGTGCCGCCGACGTAAACAAATAAAGTTGGGCATCTCTTGCTTTGCTAAACCCTTTTTCTAATAAGTGGTTTGCCATTACTTCCCATCTGTCTTGAGGAAATGCAACCAAACTGTTTTCAAGCCAATATGCCACTGTAAAAGAGTCACCCATTCTATCTCTAAAGCGTGCAGGAAAGTTCAAACGGCCTTTATCATCAATGGAATAATTAAATTCTCCCATCAACATAAAACCACTCTCCTTTACTTAATAGTTTGATGTAATTTTTACCCACATTTAACCATTAATACCCACTTTTACCCACTTTGTTTATAATTATATCAGATAATTAAGAAAAATCAATAGTTTTTTTTATGAAATTTTATTTTTAATATTTGGATTTTTGCTATAAAAATCAATTTTTAACTTTTATTTTTATATGCTTTTTGTTTTAACTTAAAAAACGACAAAATAACAATTAATATTTACTTAAACTGCATTATTTTGCTTTTTGTTTAAAGTTAAACTTTTTATTAACAAACTCTGCTAAGTATTGACAAATACTAATAATTTGATAAACTTATTTGTTAAGTGCTTATTTTTTAACGTAAAATAAATTTAAAGGACTGTGTGATGAATTTAAACAAAATATTGAATACAGAATTCCCTATTATACAAGGCGGCATGGCAAACATTGCAACAGGCAAATTTGCCGCCGATGTTTCAAATGCAGGAGCACTTGGGTTAATAGGCGCCGCAGCAATGACTGCCGATATATTGCGCAAGGAAATTGAAATATGCCGCAATAACACTGATAAGCCATTTGGTGTAAATATTATGTTAATGAACCCCGAGTCTGCTGAAATGGCCAAAATTGTTGCAGAAGAAAAAGTACCCGTTGTGACAACCGGCGCCGGTAACCCTGGTGCATATATTGAAAGTTGGAAGAATGCCGGAATAACAGTAATACCTGTTGTGCCTGCACCTATACTTGCAAAGAGGCTTGAAAATTATGGTGTTGATGCAATTATTGCCGAAGGAACAGAGAGCGGCGGACATGTTGGAGAACTTACAACAATGGCGCTTATTCCACAAGTTGTAGCTACTGTTAATATACCTGTAATAGCTGCCGGCGGCATTGCTAATGGTAAG
>CAYJDK010000054.1:0-486 GCA_964368905.1 uncultured Bacteroides sp. | reverse complement strand
AACTTGCTGCAGTGCGTGCACTTGGCGCTTGCGGCGCCCAACTTGGCACATGTTTACTAGCAAGCAAAGAATGCCCCATACACGACAATTACAAAAACGCTTTATTAAAAGCAAATGGTACAGACGCAATTGTAACAGGGCGTATAAGCGGCATACCTGTAAGAATAATAAAAAACCGTATGTCTAAAGCATACATTGAATTAGAAAAAAAAGGCGCAGACAAAATGGAACTTGAACACTTTACTTTAGGGGCATTAAAAAAAGCCGTTTTTGACGGCGACATTAACGAAGGAAGTGTTATGGCTGGGCAAGTTGTTGGCCAATTAGATGAAATATTGCCTTTGCGCACAATTTTTGAAAATATATATAACGAATATAAGGAAGTTTGTAAAAGTTTAAGTGATATTTAACACAGATTAAAATTGTTTGTTAAATTTTTAATATTAAATTTGGAGTGAATGAAATGCAACTAGATATTAATGAAAT
>CAYJDK010000053.1:1971-11147 GCA_964368905.1 uncultured Bacteroides sp. | reverse complement strand
GCATCTATTAAAATAACACAAACCCTTGCACGCTCTACCGCTGCTAAACTGCGCAAAACACTGTATCTTTCAATGCCTTCGTCTACTTTTCCGCGCTTTCTCATTCCTGCCGTATCAATAAATACAAACTTTCCATATTCATTTTCAACAGGGCTGTCTACGGCATCCCTTGTTGTTCCCGCACTGTCTTGTACAATCATTCTGTCTTCTTTTAAAATATAATTTACAAGGCTGCTTTTGCCTACATTAGGCCTGCCTATTACCGCAACACCTATTGTGTCTTCTTCATCTTTTTCAACTTTTGTAAAATCTAAGTGCCCACAAATTACATCAAGCACATCGCCCGTTCCGTGCCCATGTACGGAAGATACCGCAAACGGTTCTCCCAGGCCAAGAGAATAAAAATCGTAAAGTTCTACAGGGGCATTGCCCAAACTGTCTACTTTATTAACAACAAGCACAATTGGTTTGCCGCTTTTTAACAACATAACTGCTATTTCATTATCGCTTGCAGTAACGCCGCTTCTAATGTCTGTTATAAAAACTATAACGTCGGCCGTATCAATTGCAATTTGCGCTTGTTTACGCATATGTGCAAGTATTCCGTCATTTATATGTGGCTCTATGCCGCCTGTGTCAATAAGTAAAAATTCTCTGTCTTGCCATTCACAATCGGCATAAATTCTGTCTCTAGTTACGCCCGGGGTATCTTCTACAATTGAAAGGCGCTTGCCTATAAGTTTATTAAAAAATGTTGATTTACCGACATTAGGCCTGCCGACAACCGCAACAATAGGTTTTGCCATAAATAACTCCTGTCTGCCGCATTAAACAAAATTAATAAATTGAACCGGCGGCAAGGTAAAATTTATTTTTATTTATTATATTTTACCAAATAATTTAAAACAATGCAAAGTTTAAAAATACATATATATTAATTGCAAAATATAAAGCTAAATAATTAAGGTTGCATATACAAAAATATCTTATATGCTTTTATTTATATTAGCACCACGGTTTAATATTTTTAAGATGCTACAAAAATAGTTGTTGGCCCGTCTCCTCCACCAATAATTGCTACTTTAGAGTTTTCTTTATCTTTGTTACAACCTGTTAAAATAGCACAAAAAAGCACAGCAAGTATAAGCATGGTATAAATTGTTTTTTTCACATTTTCCTCCACCTTGCGTTAAATTAGTTTATCCTTTTCCCAGCATTACCATTGCTGCATTTGCGCCGTTTTGTGGCAATATTTTAACTTTAACACCAAGTTCATCACTCAATTGTTTTAAACTTGTATTATCAAGTAAAACATCATTTTCATCACGCAATATATTTTCCGGTAAAAGCAATGTTTTACTAAACATTTTACCCTTAAGCGTTTTTATAATATCTTCGCCTGTTAGCAGCCCTGTAACGCACACATTGCCACCAAAAAATTCATTTTTTACAACGTGCAATTTTATTTTTACTTTTGGTACTCTAGCACATAATTCATCACACAATTCTTTTGCCAAATCTTTTGTAATTTCTCCTGTTACAACGTCAAATTTCTTTGTAAACATAGGTGGTTTAATATATTGCAACTCATTAATAAATTCGCTATAAAAATTGCGCCACATTCCAACTCCGTTTTCAAGCTGAACAAAATCTTCATAAAAATCATAATCAGGCAACGGTTTTTTTGCAAGTATAAACCATTCGTCTGCCGGATATATAATTCTACTCCCGTACTCTTTTTTAAATTTTTCGCCATATTTTAACATAATTTCTAGCTGTTCTTTTGCGCTTTTTTCATTATAAACTTTAAGCGGTGCAAGGTTTTGCCTATATTTTGTTAACCCAACCGGCACTGCTGCTATGCTTTGCACATTAGGGTAATAAGCCGCAAGTTTTTCAAGGCTTTGGGCAAGTTTTTCTCCATCGTTAATACCGGGGCACAGCACAAGCTGAAAATTCATCTTTATGCCCGCTTCATTAAAATCATCAATATATGCCAAAACTTTACCGGCATTAGGGTTTTTCATCATTTGCACGCGCAAATCACAATCAACCGTATGCACAGATATATTCATAGGCGAAATATTCATTTTTATAATTCTATCTATTTCGCTTTTATTTAAATTTGTTAATGTAATATAATTTCCATATAAAAAAGATAACCTTTCATCGTCATCTTTAAAATATAAATCGCTTCTTAATCCTTTTGGTATTTGGTCTACAAAACAAAAAACACATTTGTTTTTACACATATGTTTTTCGTCTATTAAAAAAGTGTCAAATTCACAACCAAACGGCTCATATTCTTGTTTTTCAACAATTAATGTTTCTTGCTTGTTTTCCCTTATTACACATATTTGCATTTCTTTACTTTTTGTGTAAAATTCATAATCAAGCATATCGTTTATTTCATTGCCGTTAATGCTTAAAATAGTACAGCTGTCTAATTTAAGTTTGTTTGCGGCAGTATTTTTTTTTGTATACGCAACATGTACGGCCATTGCTTTCTCCTTTATTGCAACAATATAAATATAAAGCAAAAAGGGAAAGGACAACACCTTTCCCTCTCTTTAGCGTTTAAACACCTATTAGGCTGTATGCTTTAAAGCATGCAGCCATGTAAATGTTTATAGTTACTGCATAATAAATTATGCTTCTTTTTTCATAACTACTAATTTGCCTTTGTAATAGCCGCAGTTGCCGCATACTTGGTGCGGGCGTGCAAATTCGCCGCATTGTGTGCACTTTGTTAGCGTTGGGGCTGTTAGCTTCCACACATTTGAACGACGTTTGTCTCTACGAGCTTTGGAAACTTTTCTCTTTGGTACTGCCACTTTAAGCACCTCCTCCGTGTGAATCAATCCGTAAGCAGTTGTTTTAACGGTAATAATCTTTCATCAATTTCTTCATTTTCTTTGCAAGTACATTCTTGTGGTTTGCGTTTGCCACAATTTGGGCAAAGGCCTTCGCACTCTTCTTTGCAAATAAGCACAGCAGGAATATAAAGCACCAGTTCACAATAAACAAGTTCTTTTATATCAAGCTTGCCGCTGTTTGTAAATGGAAGATCATTTCCGTTTGGATCATCAATAATCCATTCATTATTTTTGATAAAGAATGTGCGCTCAACAGCAAAACTTCTTTCAATGTCGTCAAGGCATCGCGCACAATTTGACAAAACTATTGCGTTAATTGATATATCTAGCCTTACATTGGTTGTTAAAACCTCAAGTTTCACTTCACAATCAACAGGAGATTTAAACATATAACCGTAACAATCTTCATGTTCAAAGTTAAAGCTAACTTTTGTATCGATAGGCTTTGTATCAATGGAAAAAATTTTGCGAAAATCTAAAAGCACATTTTCACCCCTATTAAGGTTGCTAAATTATTATACTTGTAATTATAAAAAATGTCAAGCAAAATATACTTATTTTAATACATTTATTATTAGTGCTTAAATATTTTTGCCGGCCTATACAATGCACAAAAAAACGAACAACAAAAAAATACAAAAGCACAAACAGCTTCTATTGGCATGTTTAGCGTATAAATATTATTTACACTTACCGGAACTGCATTTTTAAAAATTTGCATTAATATATATAGTATCAAAACAGCAAGAGGTGTGTGAACTATTCTTGATATAATAAGCGGCGTTAATGAAATTTGTTTTGGTAAAAGGCTACGCATTTGCAGTACTATACTTGCACCCATTAAACTAATTGCAGCACAACAAAAATAAACTGCATATGCGTTTTCGCTTTGCGCTATAAGCGAATTTGCAACTGTAACTTCTAAAAAAACAGCAAGAAACAAATTTGCATAAAACGGTAAATTATATAATTCAATTGAAGCTATTATAAAAGAAAAAAGTACAACAAAGCCACATAGTGTTAATGTTGCATAAACTGCTTCGCTAACGCAATTAACAAAAGAGCCTTTATCTGCGTTTTCTTTATTTATACTACTTTTAAAAACGTTTGTTTCTTTTAATGTATCTGCGTTTTTAAACTTAAAAAACATTGAAAAAAAACCACCTGTTATTAAACTGGCTAAGCAAAGAGAAATATAAATAAGCCAACCTGTAAACGGGCTATTAATCATGTTAGTACCAACACCTACAACTACAAAAGCAGGGCCCGCATTTATTATAAAGCATAATAATGTATACGCCTGGCCAATATGTATAAGTTTTTTGTCATACAGTGTTTGCAAGCAAACCGCACCGCAACCAAAACCGCCAATTAACCCTAAAAGCACTGCAGTAGCAACATTTTTTTGCTTTATTTTTAAAACAAACCTTGTGTATGGATAAAGTAATATACCTAAAACGTGTGCAAATTTGCTGTGCATTATTATTTTAGAAAACACAAAAAAAGGAAAAAGCGCCGGTATTATAGACGTATAGCATAGCTGTAATCCTTTTAAAATACTTTGTGTTGCAATATTAGGGTTTATTAAAAATATTATAATGCCATAAGCGCTTATTGTAATCTTAAACACATCAAAAAGTGTGCGTTTTAATTTAATGTTATTCATATTTTTTGCCCCCTTAAATATACATATGTTATAAGGCAAAAAAAATGAGTAAGGAGAGCTATAATGCCAAAACGAAACAAACGCAAAAAAAACAAAGTTTGTGCAAAAGAAATGTTTGCACTCGACTTTGCAAAAACAAACAGTATTTTAAGCCAAAAGCCAATACTCCACGTTTGTTTTGGCGATGATATAGAAGTTGAAAATTGTAACAAAATATTACAATACACCGACACAAATATATGCCTTGACATGAAAAACGCACTTGCCGATATTAAAGGTGATAACCTAATTATTAAATCAATGTTAAAAGAAAAAATAATTATTAGTGGGCGTGTTTTTTCTATTGTGTTTCGCTTTGAAAACGGAGGAACCAACCATGAGTAAAATTGCAAAGTACTTTATGGGCAGCGTTGAGTTTGACATAATTGGTGGCAATGCAGAGCGCTTTTTTAACGACTGCATAAAAATAGGTGTACCGTTGCAAAATATAAATGTTATAGATTTTGGTTTTAATGCGCAATTACCGCTGCGGTACTTTTTGCGGCTGCACAAGCATGCAAGAAAACACCGTTGTAGGCTTAAAGTAACAAAAAAACATGGCCTATATTTTTTAATGCGGCCTTATCGGCACAGGTGGGGCATTTTATTCGGTTTGCTTTTAATGTTGTTAATGCTTATAATGTTCCCGCGCACTGTTTGGAGCATACAATTCCACAATTTTACGTTGCAAGAAGAAATTTTGCTGCGTGAACAACTTTACAGCTATAATATATGTGAGGGAAGTGTGCCCACAACTAATTATTTAATGCAAGTGCAACAAAGCCTTTTTGTTAATAACGAAAGCTACGGTTGGATAAAACTTAATTTTGTTGCAGGAAAATTAGTAATAGAAAAAATCAGTGCTGTGGCGCCACCGGCAATGGAGCAAACAGAACCTGCGGCAATTGTTGCATTATGTGACGGCGTAATTGAACGAATAGAGGTTGAGGGCGGGTTTATTGAAAAAAAAGCAGGGCAAAGTGTAAAAGAAGGCGAAGTTATAATTAGTGCCCTGCGTGTTGGACGCCGAGACAAATTACACACAGAACGTGCCGAGGCAAAAATATATGCCTTTGTAAACCCAAGTTATCAGGTATCGGTTCCGTTTGAATATACAGCTACAACAGAAAGTATGCACACAGTAAATAATTATAGTTTATATACATTTGGTATAAATATTAATATGCCATTTTCAAAAAAAATAAATTATGATGAGCATACTACAATTTTACGGAGCCCTGTAACAATTTTTGGCATGCCGTTACCTGCTACACTTATTAAAACACAGCAAAGGCAACTTGAAAATCATATTGTTAAATTAACAGAGGAGCAAGCCATCGACGTTGCAAAAAGCTTAATATATGAAAAATTGGCGCAAGATTTGCCTGAATGCACCGTAATAAGTTTTACACAAACCGTTGATGAAACAGACAAAAATATTACGTTAACAATGGAATTTAATGCAAGTGCAAATATTGCAAAAGTTGTAGAGGGCTGGAATTTATAACAAATTTTAATTATTTTATTACTTTTATTAAATGTTTTATATAAATGGGACACCTAATTTTTGTACAATTTACATAAAAATATTAAAAAAATATAGCATATTTAAATAAAACTATTTTAACTGTTTTAAAAATGTGCTATAATATTATTGTAAAAAACAAAGCAACATTAGCGGAGGTGCAAATGGCAGAAAAATGCTTAACTGCAGAAAATATGGAAACATTGCTTGTTGTGTTTGGGCAAAACGATGAAAACTTACGTTTGCTTGAAAAAGAGTTCAACACAACTATAATTTGTCGTGGAACAGAAATTAAAGTAACAGGCGACGACAGCAATGTTCAAACCACATTAAAGGCCGTTGATGCAATGATATCTCTTTATAACGACAAGCGTGAGCTTACAAGCCAAGCAGTATGGTACTGCATATCGCTTGCAAAAAGTGGCGAAGAAGATAAGGTAAAAGAACTACTTGGAGACACAGTTTTATTAACCGCTAAAGCAAAACCTGTTAGGCCAAAAACTCTAGGGCAAAAAAAATACCTTAGTGCTATAAAAAACAACGCAATAACTTTTGGTGTAGGGCCTGCCGGCACGGGTAAAACCTACCTTGCCGTTGCAATGGCGGTAAAAGCTTTTAAAGCGCATGAAGTAGAGCGCATTATTTTAACACGCCCTGCTGTAGAAGCAGGCGAAAAACTAGGCTTTTTGCCCGGAGATATGCAAAACAAGGTTGACCCATATTTAAGGCCGCTTTATGATGCACTTTTTGATATGCTTGGAGTTGAAACATACCAAAAATTATTTGAAAAACAAGCAATTGAAGTAGCACCGCTTGCCTATATGCGTGGCAGAACATTAGACAACGCCTTTATTATTTTAGATGAAGCTCAAAACACCAGCCCTGAACAAATGAAAATGTTTTTAACGCGTATGGGTGCAGATTCTAAAGTAATTGTTACGGGCGATGTAACGCAAATAGATTTACCGGACAAAACGCGTAGCGGGCTTGTGGATGCACTTAGAGTGCTTGCAAAAATAGAAGGAATAGCACAAATTAGGCTTACTGAAAAAGATGTAGTGCGCCATAAATTGGTGCAAGATATTATAAAAGCATACGAAAAACCAACAAAGCCAAGAGCAAAATAATAAGGAGTAGAGTTTATGGCACACAAAGTTTATATTACCGACAATCAAAAATCTGTTAAAATTCCTTCCGGGCTTAGAATTTTAATTAGAAGAGCCTGTAATGCGGTACTTGAGTCCGAGGGCATTGACGGAAATGTTGAAGTTAGTGTTATGTTTGTAGACGATGCGCAAATTGAACAACTTAACAGCCAACACAGGGGAAAACAGCAACCTACCGATGTTTTAAGTTTTCCTTTAAGTGAAGACGGTAAATATGATATAAATAGACAAACAGGGGCAAAAATGCTTGGTGACATTGTAATTTCAATGGAACGCGCATTTGAGCAAGCAGACATGTACGGCCACACATTGCAGCGTGAAATTGCCTTTTTAACAGTACATTCAATGTATCACCTTTTAGGTTACGACCATGAAACAGGTGGGCTAGACGCTGTAAAAATGCGTGAAAAAGAAGAAGCCACGCTAATAAAGCTTGGCCTACAGCGCACGGCTTCTTACACAAGCGATGGGCTGTAATTATGCTCAAATTTTTTAAAAGTTTCCACTATGCTGCAAACGGGTTTGCAAAAGCATTAAAACAAGAACGCAATTTGCGCTTTCACATATGCGCCGCTATATATGTTTACGTTTTTTCTTTGTTTTATAGCTTTACAACAATACATTATGCAATAATTACTTTTGCGGTTTGCGGCGTTATTTCGCTTGAAATTGTAAATTCTGCAATTGAACGTTTAGCAGACAACCCCTCTCCCGGTAGGTACCATATTGCCGGAGTTATAAAAGATATGGCAGATGCAGCAGTTTTAGTTTTTAGTGTGGGTAGCGCTGTAATAGGTGTTTTGCTTTTTTGGAACGTTAATATTTTTTACAATATATTTTCTTTTTTTGTGTCTAATTTAATTTTTGCTGCTATATTTATTTTATCATTAATAATTAGTGGAATTTTTATTTTTAAAACAAGATAATTTATTATATTATTTTTTTACATGGTCTATATTTATTATATATGTTCGTGTACTTTAAAATAAATTTATAACAAAAACTAATATAATACAACTTTAAATGTTTTAGCAATTTTTTGTACTGTGCAGTATTCTGCTACTTTTAAAATAACAAAAAATCTCTTGGTTTGCCTTTAATTAAAGCTTACCAAGAGATTTTTATTTTTATTAATTAAATTATATTGTAAGCGGTTGGCATAACATAAAATGCTATACAAATAAATTGTAAAACACTACCGCCCAAAACACACAAATGCCAAATGCCATGCATATATTTAACTTTTTTTAATGAGTAAAACAATATTCCTCCGGTATATGTTACGCCGCCGGCTACTAAAAACCATAACGCTTGTGGAGAAAGTGCGTTTATAATATCCTCAATTGCAAAAACGCAAAGCCAACCCATTGCAACATATAGTATCATAGATACTACTTTAAATTTGCTTAAACTTATACTGCTTAACACAACACCCAATATAGCAAGCGCCCATACCGCTATACAAAGCGCCCAGCCTTTCCACGTGTCTCCTAAAGATATTATAGATATAGGTGTATAACTGCCTGCAATTAAAATATAAATTGCCGTATGGTCAAAAACCCGTAACACTTTTTTTGCTGTTTTATTTTGCATTGCATGGTAAAGCGTGCTCATTGTATATAAGCAAACAAGGCTAAGCCCATATACTAAACTTATTACCACAGACACCCAGTTAGAGTATATTACCAAGGCCGTGTGTTATAGCGTTTGATATTTCTTCTCCTACTGTGTAAAACTTAGTTGGGTCATTACTTTTAAATCCGTTACTACTTTTCATAAATTTACTAAAAAAATGTTTACGCTGCACCGCATAATCCATATTTTATTACCTCTTGTTCTTATTTTTAACCATAGTATACACCATTTATGTATTCATGTCAAGAGGTAATTAATACTATTGTATC
>CAYJDK010000053.1:0-1961 GCA_964368905.1 uncultured Bacteroides sp. | reverse complement strand
CGTCGTCGCCATCATCGTCATAGCCGTCGTCATCTTCATCGCTATCATCGTCATAGCCGTCGTTATCATCATTGTCGTCTATTCCGTCTATGTCGTCTTTATCATCATCTAAATCATCTGTATCAACGTCATCAACTTCAGTTTGTGCTTTTAAAATTTCGCCTGTAATTGCATCAATATCAAATTCGTATTCTGTATTAGTGCTTTTTACATCAATTTCATATATCATTCTGCCGTCTTCGTATTCAAAATCAATGTCAGTATAATCTGCACTTGTTATGCCTGCCGCAGCAAACACAATCTCTAAAGCTTTTTCGTTTCCTATATACGCTTTATCGCTAACTATTCCGCTACTTGTTACTTTATCATCCACATCATCAAACAAAAGCATAAGTTCTGTTATGGTAAGTTGCGATAAAACGGCTGTGTCATATGCCGGGTTTTGTTTTATTAACATGTCTATAATATTGGCTTTTCCTGCCGTAATATTCTGTTCGCTTTTAATTGTATTAACGCTATCGTTTTCGGCTTTAATAGTTTGGCTTGAAACAGCAACCTCAAAACCTGCGCTCTCAGTTGCGTTTTGTATCGAGTCTGTTATCAGCATTTGAACCTCTTGAGCCTTTTGTTCATTTTTATTATCAACGCTTATTAAAACAGAGTTTTTTGCATCTGTTAAATATCCTTTTTGTAGCATTGAGCCTATAAGTGCGTTTGCGGCCACCTCTACACTGCTACCGCTAAAGTCCATGTCGCCTATAATGTTAACGGCATCATCATTCAGCGCATTTACTTCTAAAACTTTATTGTTTTTAGCCAATTTCATCTCTACGCCGGGGTTAACATCTATACTTACAACTGTGTTAGTTGCAAAATTGTTATTATACTGTATAAAGCCAAAAACTCCTACTAATAGTATAACGGCAAAAGAAGCCGCAATTGCAATGTATTTTTTTGTGTTGTTTTTTTTGTTATTTGTATTGTTCGTGTTGTTCATGTTATTCACTGTCCCTTTCAATTTTTTGCAATCAGACAGTATGCCGGGCAACACATTAGGCGTAGCATTTGTAAATGCATTAAGAACTTTGTTTTCAACATCTCTTTCTGTCATAATTGCATCTCCCCTTTCTCAAGAAGATCTTTTAATTTTTTTAATGCTCTATTATATTTTGAAAGAACAGTGGACAAATTCATATTCATAATTTGAGCTATTTCACGGTGCTTAAAGCCGGATACAACGTGTAGAATTACAATTTGTCTTTCTTCGTCGTTAAGGCGTGTTATACATGCATTTAAAACTTGTTTGTCTTCTTGTGATATACTGCTTTTTTCGTCCATGTATTTTTCCCAGTCTTCGCTTTGTATATCAACAGTTTTTTTGCGTGCCCTTAACTTTTGCAAGCATAAATTTTTTGCAATAGTCATAACCCATGCCATTGGCTTACCCGTGCTTTTGTACATGTGTGCAGATGTAAATATGTTTATATAACAATCGTGCAAAACATCTTGTGCATCATGAGTGTTCTTCAAAATAGAAAGTGAAAACGCATATACGCTTGTACTTGTTTTTTTATACAGTGTGCTTAAAGCCTCGCTGTCTTTATTGTTTGCAATTTTAATAATGCAAGCATTTAATAAAAAATCATCGTTTGCGTTAGCGCTAAGTTCATTTACCGACGTCAAGCTAAGAACCAGCATTTGCATTCCCCTTTCATATTGTTAATGCACAACATTGTACTTTTATTGCATTAATTATAACATTTTTTAATTTTTTTTCAATTTGTTTTAATTTATTTAAATTTATAACGATACATCGTAATATTATATATAAGATATTTTACACAAAACAAAGGCGCCTGCAAAATTATGCAGGCGCTTTTAATATAAAAATAACTAAATATTAGTATTTTAATGCTGCTTGTGCTGCTGCAAGGCGTGCAATTGGCACACGGAAAGGTGAG
>CAYJDK010000052.1:10661-11162 GCA_964368905.1 uncultured Bacteroides sp. | reverse complement strand
CATACATTCTAAAATAGTTTTGAAACGTTATGCTTGCAAGTGTTTTGCTCTCTCTTGCAACCGTTACGCCTTCTTTTGCCTCTATTGCTTGGTGCAATCCGTCGCTATAACGGCGGCCCATCATCATGCGGCCCGTAAACTCGTCTACTATAACAACTTCGCCGTCTTTAACAACGTAGTCTACATCACGCTTCATAACTCCACGTGCTTTTATTGCTTGGTTTATATGGTGAGAAAGCGTCATATTGTCTGCATCTGCCAAATTTTCTATGCCAAACGCTTTTTCTGCTTTTTCTATACCGCTTTGTGTTAGTGTTGCCGTTTTTTTCTTTTCGTCAATAATAAAATCGCCGTCTACTTGTTCTTCTTGGTGCTCTTTATCGTCTATTTGTGCAATAACGCTCTTTTTAAGCTTTTTAGCAAAACTGTCTGCTTGCCCGTAAAGCTCTGTGCTCTCTTCTCCGCGCCCGCGTATTATAAGCGGTGTTCTTTCCTCGTCCA
>CAYJDK010000052.1:9559-10651 GCA_964368905.1 uncultured Bacteroides sp. | reverse complement strand
TACAATAGCGTAAAAATGCCCACGTTGCACCATGTTTTCTTTGTAAACTACCATGTTGTCGCGCAAGTAATCAAACCCAAATTCGTTGTTTGTTCCATATGTTATGTCGCATGCATATGCCGCACGGCGTTCGTCTGTTGTAATGCCGTGCACTATTAAACCAACGCTTAAACCCAAAAATTTATACACCTTGCCCATCCACTCGCTGTCACGCTTTGCAAGGTAATCGTTAACGGTAACCACGTGCACACCTTTGCCCGTTAATGCGTTTAAATAAACAGGCAATGTTGCAACAAGCGTTTTACCCTCGCCTGTTCTCATCTCTGATATTTGCCTGCGGTGCAACACTATACCGCCAATTATTTGCACAGGGAAGTGTTTCATCTCTAAAACACGCCATGCTGCCTCTCTACAAACTGCAAAAGCATGTGGTAGTATATCGTCCAGCGTTTTGCCGTCTTCCAGTTGTTTTTTTAGGTTATTTGTTGTTTCTTGCAATTCAGTGTCTGTCATTTCCTCGTATGTTTTTTCAAGCGCAATAACACTGTCTGCAATAGGTTTTATTTTTTTTAGTTCTTTATCGGTGTATGTCCCGAATATTTTTTCCATTAAAGACATTTATGTATACTCCTTTAAGCTAAATAACGCATAATATTACATTATACTATAAT
Source organism: uncultured Bacteroides sp. (assembly GCA_964368905.1). Lineage (GTDB taxonomy): Bacteria > Bacillota > Clostridia > Oscillospirales > Ruminococcaceae > Ruthenibacterium. Next base: position 9,980 of record CAYJDK010000052.1, on the reverse strand, counting down.
ACTACTATTATAAAGATAAATCAATTAAATAATTGTAAAGATAGTGTGGACATACACTTTTTTGCGCTTTTTTTAGCTTTTATTAGTTTATCATGAACAAAGTGTGTATTTTGGTGTAAAATAGCGAATTACATTTGCTTTTTTTTATAATGTGTTTTACAATGATATTATGTAAATTTTTAATTTTGAGAGGTTTATTACAAAATGACAAAACAAGAAATTGCAAAAATAAACGAGCTTTCTAAAAAATCTAAAACACCGCAAGGCCTAACAGAAAGCGAAAAGCAATTGCAAGCAGAACTAAGGCAAAAATATATTGAAGAGATGAAACAATCTTTACGTGGCGGGCTTGAGAGCGTTATAGTTCAAAACGAGGACGGCACGCAAACACCGCTTACAAAAAAAGACAAGTAGGATTTTG
>CAYJDK010000052.1:9202-9549 GCA_964368905.1 uncultured Bacteroides sp. | reverse complement strand
ATTAAACCATGTTTTTTACTACTATTGTTTTACCGTGCAAGGGGGGTGCAATATTGGAAGAAAAACACCGCACAATAAATTTACCAAACGGCTCAACATTTGTGTATAAGCCCGAGGGTTACGATAAAAAACAAAAGCAAAAAATTACAATAAAAACAGTTTTAAAAATTATTGCACTAGTAATTATTTGCCTTGCAATAACATTGCTTATTTACCTTGCAACCGCCACAAGGCACGACTTTTTGTGGCTAGACCTTAACAACCTAAAAGACAACAGTGCAACTATTTTATATGCACAAGATAATAATGGTACATGGCAAGAATTTGCGCGCCTTGAGTCTACCCAG
>CAYJDK010000052.1:7030-9192 GCA_964368905.1 uncultured Bacteroides sp. | reverse complement strand
ATTACAACATGCGTTTATAGCTATTGAAGACAAAGATTTTTACACGCATTCCGGTGTTAGTGTTAGCCGCACTATGTACGCAGTTTTTAACGAGATTGTGCACATTTTAACAGGCTCTTATCTAGGCGGAGATAGTGGCATGCGCCAGGGTGCGTCTACGCTAAACCAGCAGCTTGTAAAAAACTTAACTTATGACGATGACGTTTTAGGCATAAGCGGATATTTTAGAAAAATAAGAGAGATATACCGCGCAGTTATACTTGATATAAACTACACAAAGCAAGAGATATTAGAAGCTTATTTAAATGTAATAGGCTTAACCGGCAACACGGCAGGCGTGCAGGCAGAGAGCATTAAACTTTTTAACAAACCCGTAAGCGAGCTAACACTGGAGCAATGCGCAAGTATTGCCGCAATAACAAAAAACCCGTATGGGTATAACCCTGTTACGCACGAAGAAGAACACCTTGCGCGCCGCAACTATATTTTATATGAAATGTGGCAACAAGGGTATGTATCACAAGAAGAGTACTTAACGGCAAGTGCACAGCCAATAGGTTTAAGCCACGGTGTTGTAAATGTGCCTAAAACACAAACTACAAGTTATTTTACAGACACAGTAATAACGCAAGTTTCTTACGACCTTGTGCAAGAATATAACTTAACGCAAGAAGAGGCAATAAACCTTTTATATAACGGAGGTTTGCGCATATACACAACGGCAGACATTGAGCTTCAAACCGAAACAGAAAAGGTAATGTTAAACGAAAGCGGTGTTTTTTCACAAAGAGAAGTTGCCGCTAATATTAAACAATACGACGAATTTGGCAACGTTTTAACAGACGAAAACAATAACGAAATAACTATTGCCGGCACTGAAAAACCACAAGCGGCTATGGTTAGCGTGTCTTACAGCGGCGAGTTAAAAGCTGTTGTTGGCGGTTTGTATGAAAAAACAATTAGCCGTGGTTTAAACAGGGCAACCGGTTCTTTGCGCCAGGTTGGCAGTACCATGAAGCCTATTTCGCCTTATGTTTTGGCAATAGAAAACAACAAAATGCATTGGAGCACCCTGCTAAACGACGCACCCGTTGGCACAATTACAGACGAATTAACGCAAGAAACTAGAGATTGGCCAAGAAATTATTCAGACGAATACACTTATGAAGAATATACGCTTGCAGACGCATTGGCACAAAGCATAAACACAATTGCTGTACAAGTTGGCCAAGATGTTGGTATAAACAATATGTACAATTTTACTAAAAACAAACTTAATATAACATCGCTAACAAAAAGCGATAAAGACATAGCTCCGCTAACTTTAGGCGCACTTACTCAGGGCATATCTCCGTACGAGCTTGCAGGCGCTTACATGATGTTTGGCAACGGCGGCAATTACACAACACTGCACTGTTATAAAGACGTGCAAACAAGCTCCGGCAAAAATATTTTAGCACCGGATATAAAAACAACCGGCATAATAAGCGAGGAAACATCTTACATTATGCAGCAAATGTTAAAAGGTGTTATGCAAAACGGCGGCACTGCCGCAGGTTATACACTTAATGGCGGCGTTGACAGTTTTGGCAAAACAGGCACAAGCTCTGCAAACAAAGATTTTTGGTTTGTTGGCCTAACGCCGGAATACGTTACCGCCACATGGTACGGTTATGACTCCGGCGCAAGCATACAAGACCAAAACGGAATAACGGCACCTATAAGCGCTTGGCAGCAAGTAATGAACAATGTTTATGCTAACGAGCAAAGCGGTGCCTTTATTAACAGTAATAACGTTATAACGGCAGAATATTGTACACAAACAGGGTATATAGCAACGCAAAACTGCCCACATGCGGCCACGGGATATTATAAAAGTAATAAAATACCAAACAATTGTTTAATTCATTAGTTTGGTTAAACCACACCAAAAACATATTATATAGCATAAAAATAGCACCATACCCTAATATTGGGGTTGGTGCTATTTTATTTTTAGCGTTTTGCTTTTGTTATTTGTTAGCAATAAAGCGGTATGCGCCCGGCGCAGCTTAAAGCCGGTGCAACAAACAGGCATAAAAGGGCAAAAAAAATGCTCGCACAAAAAAAGACACCGAGCTTTACTCGATGCCTTTTTGGGTCCAGCTTCAAGCTGGTGGTGC
>CAYJDK010000052.1:0-7020 GCA_964368905.1 uncultured Bacteroides sp. | reverse complement strand
ATCGCTACCACGGGATTTTGAGTCCCGCACGTCTGCCAATTCCATCACACCGGCATAAATTAAGTTAAATTATAACATTTAACTTAATTATTATATTATATCTTTAAATAAACGTCAAGTATTTTTATTAATTTACGCTAATAACTTGCTGTAAAATAGAGCGTGCTATGGCATCGCCAACTTCCCAAATATCTTGCTCGTTTACAATTTCTTCGTACTCTTTTGGGTTTATCATAAACCCACACTCAAGTAAAACAGACGGACACATTGTATTGCGCGCAACGTAATAATAACCCCAATGTGCACCGCGCTCCTCACGGCCTGTTGCCGTTACTATTTCTTGCACTAAAGTTTGCGCAAGCGGCTGTGCCTCGTTATAAAAATAATAGCACTCTACGCCGCTTATGCTGTTTGCGTCTACCGTTAAGTTTACACTGTTATGGTGAACAGATATAAAAAAGTCCGGTCTAAGCTGTGTTATCAGCGCATTTCTTTCTGCGAGTTCGTAAAAAGTATCGTCTTGCCTAACCATATGCACCGTTGCTCCAAGCTGTTCAAGGCGGTATTTTGCCGCTATTGATACTGCTAAGTTTGCATCTTTTTCAGTTGGCCCTGCAACACCAACCACACCCAATGCGCCTGTGTCAGCGTCTCCGTGCCCTGCATCTAAAAGCACGCTAACGCCTAAAAGCGGCGTATTCTGGTTTTGTGTATTTATTTGCGGTGTCTTTTTAAAATATATTTGCATAACTCCGTTTTCATACTCTACGCTGTGCCCAAACAACGTATCATCAAACGTAAATATTATTTCGTGTGCACCGTCGTCCATAACATTCACTGTAGTGCTTGTAACCATTTCGCTTCCACTTACGGCAAAATTAGCATCAACGTTAACGTCGTACATTTTAACGCTAAGTGTGTTTTCTACTATGTTTGAATATGCCATTGGCGTGCCTGCGCCAGTAAATGTTAATAGCTCTCCTTTACCGTCATCAATAACTTGTGCACTTGCGCTTGTAAATGTTGGCGTTTCAACTTGTGTGCCTAAATACTGTGTATTATAAGCCAAAATATAATCGCCGCTTGAAAGCTCGTAAGCCCACGTGTACTTATTGTTTCGCACCGTTCTAACACTGTCTACCACTTTTGCCGTTGCACCTAAACGCACCGTTTCATTAATATTTGCATCAGACGACGGCTCGTATAAAAGGCTTGCTATCCAACCGGACACAGCAACGTATGTGCCGGGCTCTACAGAAGATGTATTGTCTGACGAACTTGACGAGCTAGATGACGACCCCGAAGACGATGAGCTTGAGTACCCTCCACGTGTAACTAAATAAGCAAGAACGTTGTTTCCTTGCTCAAATATTAAATCGTTGTCGCCTTGCTCTAATTCCACAAGCACACCAAATGCACCCGTGTTGCCAATGCGCTCAACGTTTTCTCCGTTAAGCGTAAGCGGCAGCGTTGGGTCAGACGTACCCATTACATAACAAGTACTTGTATAAATAATTTGGTTTTCTGCCGGGTATGTTACATTTAGTTGTGCCGGCACATCGTAGCCCAAAAGAGTTGGCACGCCACTGTCGTTTTGCATGGCACTTATCATTAGCGCATACTCGTTTGGCAATAAAGCTGCCGTGTCATAGTCGCTAATTACCATGCCGTTATATTCCTCGCTTACCGTATGCAAAAAAACGTTTTGCGGCTGCGTCCAAACCTCGGCAGAGGTATATGCAACTGTATCACCTTGAGACGACGCAAGTGTTCCAAACCCTTGTGCTACCTCATTTTTATAAAAAACGCCTGATATTGCGTATTTTTTCATTGTGCTGTTTGCATTTTTTGTAATTGTTGTATCTTCTGCAGGCGGCATATCATATAGTGCATAAACGTTTAACCCTTTTTGCGCTGCACTATTTACAAGGTATTCCATTGCATCAAATTTGTCAAAAAACTTATCGTTAACGGCAATGCTTTGCATTGTTTTAATTTTGCTGTCACGGCCAAAAATAGTTACTGTTTCCGTGTCTGTTTGCATATAATCTACAAAAACACTGTTTAGGTTTCCGTTTGCCGCAAAATTTACAAATTCATCAATAAATTGTTTTTGCTGCTCTTCGCCTACAACACCTGCAATTGCACTTGTGCTTTCTGTTGGTAAAACAATACCCTTTATATTACCGCTTGGCAATGCATACCTGCCGTTATTGCCACCACTTAATAATCCGCTACTAAGTACAAGTATAGTTAAAGATACTATTAAAAGTGCTGTTGCAACCGCGCCCACTGCAAGCAATATTTTTTTTGTTTTTCGTTTTTTAAAGTGCAATGTGTATACCCCCTGTATTATAAACAAATTATATTACAAATTGTTTGTTTATATAAGTGTAAAACATATTTTTTGTTAATATATACTAATTAATCTGCGCAGCATAAAAGTTCGCTATTTGGCGCATATTTTTATTATTATACCACAAAAACTTAAAAATTTGTATTTTATTACAAATAAAAGCCTGTTAATTTTTACAAAAAAATGTTATGCTATGTTTATTATATTCTGAAAGGAAACAAAATTATGCTAAAAGTACCGGATAAAGGTTTTACGCACGGTGGGCGTTTTCATGCCGACGATGTATTTAGTGCGGCTTTGTTAAAAATAGTTAACCCAAACATTGTAATACAGCGTGGGTTTGCTGTGCCTGAAAATTACGACGGCATAATTTTTGACATAGGAGACGGTGATTTTGACCACCACCAAAAAAGCAGCCCTGTAAGAGAAAACGGAGTACCTTATGCATCTTTTGGGCTGTTGTGGCAACAACTTGGCAACGATTTAATAGGAGAAGAGCAAGCAAAAAGGGTAGACAGGCACTTTGTGCAACCGCTTGATTTAGACGACAACACAGGTTGCGGCAACCAAATTGCTCAATTAATAGCCGCTTATAACCCTGCGTGGGACAGTGATAAAAACCACGAGGAATGCTTTGAACATGCGGTAAGCATTGCAAAAGATTTATTGTGGCATAAAATAGAAGGTTTGCGCAGTATTGCACGTGCATCAACGCTTGTAACCGCCGCACTTAAAGAGATGAAAGACGGCATAGTTATTTTAAACACATATGCACCGTGGAAACAACAACTTATACCGGACCCTAACGCACTTTTTGTAATTTATCCGTCTCAGCGCGGTGGGTTTAGCGCACAAGGCGTGCCTGTTAGTTTTAAAGGTACAGAATTAAAAGTGCCGTTTCCTGCATTTTGGGGCGGGTTAAACGAGGACGAACTTGTGAGTGCAAGCAACGTACAAGGCCTTAAGTTTTGCCATGTTGGCCAATTTTTAATAACTGCAAAAACACAAAAAGATGCAATAGAGGCCTGCAAAGTTGCAATTGAGTATTACAATGGATAAAAGCAAGGCGCACATGCAAAACCGCAATAAGAGCGAAGAGAGTGAAACATCAAATTGTATTATATCTACAAAGCAAAACTTTGCTTATGTTTATATTTTACAATGCAGCGATAACACGTTTTACAGCGGTTTTACTTTTGACGTTGAAAAGCGAGTAGCCGCACATAATGCAAAAAAAGGGGCAAAGTACACCAGAGGCAGGGTGCCCGTTACGCTTGTATATAAAGAGTGTTGTGAAAATAAAAGTGCAGCACTAAAAAGAGAGCGTGAAATAAAAAAACTAACACGCACAGAAAAAATAAACCTTATATCTACATATAAATAATTTAAGCCTTATGAATAACTCGTCATTAAGTAAAAGTTTTATTTAAAAACGTAAAAATTTTTAACTTTTACAAGCCAAAAACGGCTTTAATGGCTTTGTTTCGCCGTTATTAACTTGTTAAGCAAACATTAATTAAATTTAAAAACCCCTCTAATAGCTTTTTAGGCCATTAGAGGGGTTTTTTATGTTTTTATTACCAAAGTTGCATAATTTCTTTGTACATGTCCACGTATTTTTTTGCGCTTGCGCCCCAGCTATAATCACATTGCATAGCATGTTTAACAAGCTTTTGCCAGTTTACTGTGTCTTTATAAAGCTCATTCGCCCTTAGGCAAGCGCCAAGCATGTCGTGTGCATTATAGCTTTTAAACGTAAAGCCGTTTCCTTTAAGCGTGCCACAGTCTTTAACAGTGTCTTTTAGGCCGCCCGTTTCACGCACAATTGGCACTGTGCCATACCTTAGTGCAACAAGTTGTGAAAGCCCGCACGGCTCTGATTTAGACGGCATTAAAAACATGTCTGCACCGGCATAAAATTTGCGCGCAACGGCAGGAATAAATGCAATTTGTGCACCAACTTTGCCGGGGTACGTATGTTCAAGCTCTTTAAAAAAGTTTTCGTACATGCTGTCTCCGGTGCCAAGTATAACAAGCTGCATGCCGCTGTTTACTATGTCGTGTGCAACGCTGCGCACAAGGTCAATGCCTTTATGGTCCACAAGGCGTGTAACCATTGCAACAATAGGTGCATTGCCGGCTTGTAAGTTAAACATGCTCCTTAAATCTTTTTTGCATGCCGCTTTGCCGCTTTTTACTGTTTTAACTGTGTAATTTTTCGCAATATTCGGGTCTGTTTCAGGGTCGTAACTTTTTGTATCTATGCCGTTAATTATGCCGGCAAGCTTATACTGTTTTTCACGCAGTATTCCGTCTAGCTCATGTGCAAACCATGGGTCTAATAGCTCTTTTGCATACTCCGGCGATACAGTAGTTACCTTGTCTGAGCACTCTATTGCGCCTTTTACAAAATTCACGCACTCATCATATTCTATAATATGTGCATCGCTTTTATTTATAGACAATATCTCCTCAAGCAATTCTGTGCCGTATTGCCCTTGGTACTGAATATTGTGTATTGTAAAAACTGTTTTTATTTCTGCAAATTCTTGCAAATGGCGATAAAACAAGTTTAAGTATACAGGAACTAATGCCGTTTGCCAGTCGTTTGTATGTATAATATCTGCTTTAAAATCTATGTGGAAAAGCATTTCAAGTATAGCCCTTGAAAAAAATGCATAGCGCTCGGCATCGTCATAAAAACCATAAAGGCCTTTGCGTTTAAAGTAATATTCATTGTCTAAAAAATAATAAATTACGCCGTCTTTATTTAAAGAAAACACGCCGCAATACTGGTTTCTCCAGCCCACCGGCACAGTAAAGTTACAAATAAAATTAAGCTTTTGTTTGTATTCTTGCTTCATGTCGCTATAAAGCGGTAAAACGCACCTACACGCAACTTTTCTGTTTTTAATGGCACGCGGTAAACTGCCTGCAACATCGCCAAGCCCACCGGATGCAAAAAACGGTGTTGCCTCACTTGCACAAAATAAAACATTCATGTATATTTACGCTCCTTATAAGTTTTATTTACTATAAATTATTAATCAACTTACGCTAAACTATCATAATACATGCATAGTGTCGATAATTCTCGTATTATGCATTGCAAAGATGTTCCAAATGTGCCTTTACAAAATATTTTTTGCAAAGCCTTTGTTTTTAGGCACCTCCACTATTGCAAACACGCATAATTTACTTTATTATACTATTTTGTTTTTTTCAACAAAAACAGGGAAATTAGCGTCTCCGCAAATTGTTTTATCACTTGTAATTTTTACGTTTTTGTCTGTTACAACGTAAGAAAGCTGTGCATTTGCACCCACTTGTGTTCCTTGCATTAATACGCAATTTTTAACAACCGCACCTTTGCTTATGCTAACGCCTCTAAATAACACGCTGTTTTCAACTGTTCCCTCAATAAGGCAACCGTCGGCAACAATGCAATTTTTTGCATGGCTGTCTATTGCAAAACGTACAGGCGCCTCGTCCCTTACTTTTGTATAAACAGGGCGTTCTTCAAGGAAAAGTTTGCCAATGTTATCAGGGTTAATTAGGCGCATATTTTCTTCAAAATAGCTTTGCATGCTGTGTATTCTTGCCCTATAGCCGTTAAATTCATACCCTTGCACGTTTAACAAAGAAAGCGCCGGCGCAATTAAATCACGCTCTAAAGATTTTAAATTGCGCACCATTGCGTTGCGCACCATCATTATTAATTCTTCTCTGCCTATTATCATAACGTTCATAGATACATTTTGCTCGCCGCTTGTATAATCATTAAAACGTATTTCGCTTATTCTTCCTTCTGCAGAAATTTTAAACGTTTGGTTTTCTTTTTTCAAATTATCGGGTATTTGTGTTTTTTCATAAGCCATTGTAACGTCTGCACCAGAGGCATTATGCTTTTTTATCATATCGCCAAAATCAACATTTGCCGCAATGTTACAATCGCTAATAATAACAAGTTTTTCTTTTTGAGCCTCAAGGTATCCCAAAACATCTGCAATTGCCTCTATTCTTCCGTGGTATACCTTGCTTGAAAAACGTGAAAACGGAGGTACTATAGTAAGTCCGCCTCTTTTTCTTGCAAGGTCCCATTCACGGCCGTTGCCTAAATGGTCCATTAAAGAAAAATAGTTGTTTTTAACAAGTACCGCAACGTTTTCAATGCCTGCATTTACCATGCCGGACAATGTAAAGTCTATCATCCTGTACCGTCCGCCAAACGGCACGCTTGCCATTGTGCGTTTTTGCACCAGTTCAGGCACTAAAGAATCGTATGTATTGGCAAAAATTATGCCTAAAGCATTTGCACTTACATTTAGCATTGTGTCTCACCGTCCCCTACATTTTCTTCTACCATTGCACGCGGTTTTACAACGGCATTTTGCCCAATTTCAACATCGGCACCAATTACCGCTACGCCCCATTTTGTTATATCTTCAACTTTTTCAGGGCGTGCACCTACCTGTGCGTTTTGTTTAATAACAGCATTTTCTGCTATAATGCTGTATTCAACAGTTGCGCCGTCTTCAATAACGCTGCCCGGCATTATAATAGAGCTTTCAATTACAACGTTTTCGCCCACTTTTACGCCTGCAAAAAGCACGCTGTTGCAAACTTTGCCTTTAACGGTACAGCCTTCTGTTATCATACTATTA
>CAYJDK010000051.1:9498-11171 GCA_964368905.1 uncultured Bacteroides sp. | reverse complement strand
CAAAAACGGCTTTTTCCGTCTACAATTTGTGGCACGCCAATAATATCCTCTGGTGCTAATTGGCTACCAAGCAAAGATACACACGGCAAACCCACCTCTGCTGCAAATTGCTCTACAATAGAAGATTTACCAATACCCGGCGCACCCCAAATAAAAACAGGGCGTATTACAGCAATATTTAATAGTACGTCTGCAAGTTGCTCTTGGTTTACTTTCACACTTATGTTCATGTTTTTAATAACCTCAATTTACTATTACTAACTTTATTTTTAAACTCATTTAAATTTTAACACAAAATTTAAACGTTGCAAAGTAATATTTTTATAATTAGTACTTAACTGCAACAATATTACTTTTAATATAACTAGGCTCGCGCTATAAATAATATTATAAAACTATATTTACGCCGCAAACGCATCTTTTTTACATTATAGTTAATACAACATAAATATTTAATTCTATGGCCCCGGCTCGTGCTACTAACTAAAACCGCCAAAACATGCAAAAAAAGTGTAGCACATAAGTGCTACACTTTTTTGATGTTTTTACATACTAATAAAAGCTAATTGTTTTTATTGCTTAGCTATCATTTTATGCTGTAACTTCTTTTACTTCTTCTTTAGTTTCTTGTTTTGCAGCTATTTTTTTAGCTTCGCCTGCTAGGTAAAAACTTAGCACAACTGCTACAAATGCAAATACGCCTAAAGTAATAAATATTCTTAAATAACCGCCTTCGTCGCCAAATGTGTCAATCCATGTGCCGAACATTGTGTGCATAAATAAGTCAGGTGCATATGTAAATATTGAAGCAATACCTACTGCTGTTCCTGCATAAATAACAGGCACTTTAATTTCGTTAAGGATAGACCACATGATGCCGTACATCATAATGCCGAATGCAGATGCTAGGAATGATAATGTAACAGCTAATGTCATACTGCTTGGGTCGCCTGGTACAAATATAACCGAAATATATAATATACCAAGAGCTATAAATCCATAACCATAGAATTTTAATGTGGATTTTAAAATTTTATCTGCAATGTATCCGCCTAATGGTGATAGGAAGAATAATACATATATACGTATTATTGATAGTAATGCAGAATCTTGAACTTCCATGCCAATACGTGCTGTTAAGTAAGGAGTAAAGTATGAAGAACAGCTGTATATAGCATACATTAAGAACATAAGTACAGAAGCAAGCCAAACATATTTATTTTTCAAAACGTTTGGAATGTCTTTAAATTTAAATTTGTCGTTTTCGCTTGTTTCAGCTACTGCTCCGTCACTTTGATATAGGAAAAATACTAATACTGCAGCAATTAAACATGCAACAGACATTGAAAGAATAACGCCAAACATTGCTGTGCCATGATCCGGTAAACCAATATTATAAAAATATAAGTAAACAAGGCTAGTTACAAGACCAACTACTGAACTAAGTGCATAATACCAACCATAAGCCGAGCCGCTATCGTCTTTACCGCCAACTATTCTTAGGGCTTTCATTAGTGCTGTCCAGAAAACAAAGCTTGTGCTAATAGCAAATAAAAAGAATACAATAAGTGCTATTGTGTAATTCATTGTAAATGCCAGTAATGCGCCTAAAACAGATGTAGATGCTAGTGATATAACCAATAATTTTTTTGTGTCAACTCTGTCCGCAATAA
>CAYJDK010000051.1:0-9488 GCA_964368905.1 uncultured Bacteroides sp. | reverse complement strand
CGGTATGTAAAGTAACATACATCCCATTGCGTACATTGTTAGCAAAAAGCCTGACTGTTGGTCTGTCATTCCAAATGCTTCATTAAACGAATCATAGTAGTTGTACTTAATGTATGGCAAGTTGTAAATAACACTGCCTGCCAAACCAAGTGCCATGAGTGTTGCGAAGTTTTTTGGACTCAAACCGATTTTTTTGTTTTTTAACATGATTGACCTCCCGAATATTTTGTTCATATAAATAAAAATTTGCGCAAATATTCTTATTTTTTATGAATTTAACCAATATTAGCACAAATATTATTTCACGTCAATTAATTTTTTTGGAATATCTACCATATTCGTCTTGAAAACCACCGCCATGCACTTCATTAGCATATGCTACTACAACAAATGCATTTGGGTCATGCTCAACAATAATATCTTTAAGTTTATACATTTCTTTTGGCTTTACCACAACCATTAATACATTTTTTTCGTTAAGCTCATACATGCCGGTTGCTTTTTGCCACGTAACTCCCCTGTTAAGTTTTTCCATTATGTGGTTCGCCATTTGTTGTGGTTGCAATTTTGTTATTACATAACATATACTTGCATAATTAAAACCTGTAATAAATTTATCTGTAAATAAAGCGCAAACGTACAATGCTACTATTGCAAATAGTCCAAGTTCTATATTTTTAAAAACTAAAACAGCAAACATTATTGTAAATCCATCCACAATTAAAAACATTTTACCTAAAGATAAGTTTCTAAATTTTAATATTAATAGCCGTGCTAAAAGGTCTGTTCCGCCGGCAGAGGCATCTGCTTTTAACATGCAAACAGCCCCAAAAGCATATAAAACGCCACCACAAATTGATGCAAGCAGTAAATTTGTGGTTAATGTTGGTAAAAAATCAAGCTCATTAACTATTAAAGAATATACAAATGTAGATGACACCGTTATTAATGTAAACCTAGCGCCTTTTAAAAAAAATGAAAAAACAATTAAAGGCATGTTCATAATAAACATAAGTGTGCCCACATTTATTGGCACTATATAATTAATAACTGTTGCTATACCGGAAAATCCCCCGGCAGCTATATTATTATCTATATAAAAAAGTCTTAAGGCAAGCGCATACAAAATATTGCCTACCATAAAAAAAATTATTCTATCTACCATTTTTTTGTATTTTTTAATCTTTTCCACTTTTTTAACCCTCTGTTAAATATTATTATTTTTTATGATATTTAAGGGTTTTATATTTATATTTCTTTAAAATTATATGTAAATCATTAATTTATAGTCAATAAAAATCACAAAAAACTTATCTTTTACACAAACGCAAATATTTTTGAAATTTTTAATAATTTATTATGAAATCAAAAACGTTAAAACTGCTCTTAAACATCAATTATTTTAGTTTTGAATATAGTATACACATTAAGAATACAATTGTCAATATTTTTAAAACAATAGTTATATCGCTATTTTTTTAACATTTATTTTTATATCAAATTGTACAATTTTTTTTATTGAGTATTGTATACAATTTTAAATTTTTGTATATTTATTGACTTTTAAGTATTAAAAGCATATTATATCCTTATGGTAAAAATATATAATTTTTTTATTATTATATTAATAATTACTATGTATTAATTCAAATTGTAATTAATTGCACCGTTTTATTATAGTAATAAAAATTTTGAAAGGAAACAGTTTTATGCCGATTGTAGAAGATAAGTTAAAAAAAGCTATAGAAGATTTAAAAGAAGAGATTTTCGAGTTATCTGTTTGGTTAACTGATCACCCTGAAATTTCAGGAGAAGAGGAAAAAAGTTGCGAGTACATTTGTAATTTTTTAAAGAAATATGATTATGAAATAGAGTCGCCTTGTGGGATTGATTATTCTTTTAAAGCAAAGTTAAAAGGATTTGAAAATAAAAATTATCCTAAGGTTGCCGTACTTTGTGAATACGACGCCCTTCCTGAAATAGGCCATGCATGTGGACATTCTTTAAGTTGTGCAATTAGTGTATTAACTGCACTTGCTTTAAGAAAAGCGTACCCTGATTTGCCTTTACAAATAGACCTTGTTGGTACCCCTGCGGAAGAGGCTGTTGGCGGTAAAATTGAAATGGCTGATAACCACGCTTTTGATGAATACGACCTTACAATAATGAACCATTTAGATAATGACAACTGTGCGCATACTGCATTGCTTGCGTCTAATGATATGTTAATTACGTTTTATGGCAAAACCGCACATTCTGCCGGTAACCCTTGGGACGGTATTAATGCATATAATGCAGCCCAACTTTTTTCACACGCTACCGATATGTTGCGACAGCATATTAAACCGGATTGTATGCTACACGGTATAATTACAGAGTGTGGTTCTGCACCTAATGTAGTACCTGATAAAGTAGTATTAGATTATTATTTGCGTTCTGAAACCGTTGAAGGACTTGAAGAACTTCGTGAAAAATTGGATGATTGTGTTAAGGGTTCAGCAATTGCTACCGGTTGTACTTACAAAATAGAGCAACGTTGGGGAACTTATTGTGATATTTTCTATCCTCATGAAACTGTAAAAGAGATACATAACATATACGATGAATTGGGTATGACTTACTATACTTGTGAAAAAGGCGAGGGTAGTTCTGATGTTGGTAACGTAGACCGTGTTACGCCTAGTATTGCCATGTACTGCAAGTGTTCAGACGAGTTTACTAATTTCCATTCTACTGAACTGGTTGAGTTGCTTTATGGGGAAAGAGGATTAGAAACTTTATATGACGGTACTGTAGTTATGGCAGCGTTTTTAAATTTATTAGCTAATAATCCGGAAAAATTTGATAAATTAAAACAAGAACACAAACAATATCACGAAAACAAAAAAATTAGAAAGTAAGTGCAAAATTATGGAAATTAATAAGAATATAGATAGTGCAATTGATAATTTATTTGAGCCGTGTTGGGAACTTGCTGATTGGATAACTAATAACCCTGAAGTTGGCGGTGAAGAAAAGCAAGCAGTTGAAAAGTTAACAACTTTTTTAAAGCAGCATGGGTATGAGATTACTCAGCCGTACGGGGGTATGGATTATAGTTTTCTTGCGGCTGATTTAAGTGAAAAAAACAAAAATAAACCTAAAGTGGCTTTACTATGTGAATATGATGCATTGCCTGAAGTCGGCCACGCTTGTGGGCACAGTATTCATGGTGTTATGAGTGTGTTATCTGCTATTTCTTTAAATAGTGCATTTGATGATTTTCCGTTTAGGCTTGATGTAGTTGGTACGCCTAACGAAGAAGCATATGGTGGCAAGGTTACAATGGCAAAAAATCATGTTTTTGATGGTTATGAATTTGCAATTATGTGTCATGTTGATAACGTTAATTATCCTCAGATAAAAGTAATTGCGTGTGATGGTTTTTTTGTTACGTTTAAGGGGGTTGCAACACATGCGTCATCGTCGCCGCATTTAGGTGTTAATGCATTAAATGCAGCGCAATTCTTTATGCATGCAAGTGATATGTTGCGCCAACATATCACACCGGATTGTCAAATACATGGTATTGTTGTTGAGGGTGGCGAAGCGCCTAACACAACGCCTGATAAAATTAGTTTAGATTATTATTATAGGGCAGCTACTATGGATAATATGATGACTTTAAAGGAAAAGTTAATGGCATGTATTGAGGGTGCTGCAATTGCTACAGGTTGTACTTATGAATTGAAAGAAAACCATAGCGAACTTTTTGCTGAACTTAGTTATTTGCCTACGGCAATAAAGGCTATTACCGATACTTTTGATGCACTCGGCATGGAATGGGATGAAATGGAAAAAGCCGAAGGTTCTACCGATGCGGGGAATGTTGATCTTGTTGTGCCTACTTTCCATATTGAACTTGCCGGTACTGATGAATTTTGCGCGTTTCATACCGTTGAGTTTGAAAAGGCAATGCATGGCGAAAGAGGACGCAAAACACTTAAAGATGGTGCTAGAGTTATATGTCACTACGTTAATCATCTTGCGCAAAACAAAGATGTGCTTTTAAAAATCCAAAGTGAACATCGTGAATATAGACACTTATAATCTATTCCCATTTTCCACTTCCGCTTTTTTGAAAAAAAGCTTGGCAAAAAACTTTAAATGTTTTTTTGTTGCATATAATTGTTGCTTTCATCTTAATACTTTGCTTAATTTGTTTGCAGTGTTATTAAAAGGCCTAGCAAAAAACTTTAGATTTTTTTGTTGCATATAATTGTTGATTTCATCTAAATACTTTGTTTAATTTGTTTGCAGTGTTATTAAAAGGCCTAGCAAAAAACTTTAGATTTTTTTGTTGCATATAATTGTTGATTTCATCTTAATACTCTGCTTAATTTTTTTGCAGTGTTATTAAAAGGCATAGCAAAAAACTTTAGATTTTTTTTGTAAAATATAATTGTTGCTTTCATCTTAATACTTTGCTTAATTTGTTTGCAGTGTTATTAAAAGGCCTAGCAAAAAACTTTAAATGTTTTTTTGTTGCATATGATTTATTCTTTTAAAAAATTAAATAAAAACAGGCTTGCAACATTAGTTGTTGCAAGCCTGTTTTTATTTTAGCATAATTTATTTTAATTATAATTATTTTTTAAGCCAGCCCATCATGTTACGTAATTGTACGCCAACTTTTTCAAGTGGGTGCAAACTCTCTACACGGCGTGTAGATAAAAACTTAGATTTTCTTCCGCCTTTTTCTGAGAATTCACAAACAAATTCGCTTGCAAATGTTCCGTCTTGAACTTCGCGTAGTATTTTTTTCATTTCTTTGCGTGTTTCTTCTGTTATAATTCTGCGTCCTGTGCGGTAATCGCCATACTCTGCTGTGTTAGAAATAGAGTAACGCATCATTGCAAAACCACCGCTGTTAATTAAATCTACAATTAATTTCATTTCATGTATGCATTCAAAATATGCCATTTCTGGCTCGTAACCTGCTTCAACAAGTGTGTCAAAACCGGCTTTCATCAATTCTGTAACACCACCGCAAAGTACTGCTTGTTCTCCAAATAAATCTGTCTCTGTTTCTTCTCTAAAGTTTGTTTCAAGTATACCTGCACGGCCGGCGCCTATACCGCTTGCATATGCTAGTGCATAATCTAATGCTTTTCCACTAAAATCTTGGTATACTGCAACAAGGCTAGGTACACCTTTACCCTCTTCGTATTGGCTACGAACTGTATGGCCAGGTCCTTTTGGTGCAACCATTATTACATCTATATTTTTTGCAGGTGCAATTAAATTGTAGTGAATATTAAATCCGTGGGCAAACATTAAAACGTCGCCCTCTTTCATGCTTGGTGCAACTTCATTATTATAAATATCAGCCGCTACTTCATCAGGTACTAACATCATAACAATATCTGCAATTTCTGCAGCTTTTGATACTTCCATTACTTTTAACCCTGCATCTTGTGCTATTTTGCAACTTGCGCTGCTACTTCTTAGGCCAACAACAACATTTACACCGCTCTCTTTCAAGTTTTGAGCATGTGCATGTCCTTGACTGCCAAAGCCCATAACCGCAACTGTTTTGCCCTCTAACAAAGACAAATTGCAATCTTCATCATAATATTTCTTAATCATTTTTTACTCTCCTTTTATATATTAATTTTAATTGTAACTTTATTGAGTAGTATTGTCCCCTCTTGCAATAGCTGTAATTCCTGTTCTGCACATTTCTATTATGTCATGAGAGGCAATAACCTCTAAAAACGCATCTATTTTATCAGGTTCGCCTGTTAGCTCAAGCACCATACTGTTTTTAGATAAATCAATTACTTTCGCATGATATATCAATGCAATTTCTCTTATTGCAGCACGAGATTGTTCATTTGCACTGACCTTTACAAGGAGCAATTCTCTCCTTAAACTTTTGCTTTGTTCAAGTGCAAATATTTCTTTAGTCTCTTCAAGGCGTGCAGTTTGTTTAATAATTTGGTCAAGAACCGTCTCGTCGTCATGTACAACAAGCGTTATACGTGAAATTAAAGGGTCGTCTGTTGTTGAAACAGTCAGGCTGTCTATATTAAAGCCTCGCCTACCAAATAAAGACGTTATACGCGTTAAAACACCTGCATGGTTATCAACAAGTACACTAAGCACTTCTTTTTTCATATTATTTTATAGCTCCCTTCTTTTAATTTATATTAGCTCATCATTATATCTTCTATTGTCCCGCCTGCCGGTATCATAGGTAAAACTTTCTCATCTTTGTCAATAATACACTCAATCCAAACAGGTTTATTCATTTCAACCGCTTTTTTCATTGCTTCATCAAACTCTTTTATGTTTGTGCATCTAAAACATTCAAGCCCAAACCCTTGTGCTAATTTAACAAAGTCAGTTTTGCGCTGTGGGTCTGTGCTAGAGTATCGTTTATCGTAAAATACAGTTTGCCATTGCCTTACCATTCCAAGTACCGAATTATTAAATATAATTGTTATAATTGGTAAATTATAACTTACAGCAGTACATGCCTCATTCAAGTTCATATGGAAAGAGCCGTCTCCTGTAAAATGAACAACTTTCCTATTTGGCCCAGCTGCAAGTTGCGCGCCTATTGCGGCACCGTAACCAAAGCCCATTGTGCCAAGCCCACCACTTGTTAAAAAGCTGCGTGTGTTTACATGTTTTATAAACTGTGTTGCCCACATTTGGTGTTGGCCAACGTCTGTAACATACACTGCATCTTCTTTTGCATAATCGCATGCCGTTCCTATAATTTGGTGTGGTTTAAGAACTTCTTCGCTGTCTTGTGGTTTATAGTCTTTTGCTTGCCATTCTTTAATGCTTTCTATCCATTCCGGGTGCTTTGCACTATTTACATATTGTATCATATTTTCAAGTGTTTGTTTTACATCACCCACAAGGCTATAATTAACTGCCACGTTTTTGTTAACTTCACTCGGGTCAATATCAATTTGTAATATATTAGCAAATTTCGCAAATTCATTTGTATTAAGCGCCACCCTGTCTGAAAAACGAGTGCCAATTGCAATTACAAGGTCTGCACTGTCTACTGCTTTATTTGTTGTACGGCAACCGTGCATGCCTATTAAACCAAGGTTAAGTTGTTCGCCATATCCCAATACCCCTGCCGCCATCATCGTATATGTTGCAGGTATTTCAGCTTTTTGCATTAATGCACGTAGTTCTTCTCCCGCTTCGGAAGAAGTAACGCCCCCGCCAAAATAAATAACAGGTCTTTCACTTTTATTTATCATTTCTGCCGCAAACTTCAAACTTTCTTCGCTTGCTACCGGTGGCAATGCTATTTGTGCAGGCACTTGCGGTTCAAATTCTGTTTTAGCAGATGTTACATCTTTTGGTATGTCTACTAAAACAGGCCCTTTGCGCCCTGTTTGTGCTATTCTAAACGCACTACGTAATATTTGTGCAAGCTCTTCTACATTGCGTACAACAAAATTATGCTTTGTTATAGGCATTGTAATGCCTGCAATATACACTTCTTGGAAACTGTCTCTACCTATTAAATTTGTTCCTACATTGCCGGTTATAGCAACCATTGGTATGCTATCCATATAAGCAGTTGCAATGCCTGTTACTAAGTTTGTAGCACCGGGGCCGCTTGTTGCAACCACTACGCCTGTTTTACCTGTTGTTCTTGCATAGCCATCAGCCGCATGAGAGGCACCTTGTTCATGTGCTGTCATGTAGTGTGTTATTTTATCACTGTTTTTGTATAGCGCATCGTAAATATTTAATACCGCCCCACCGGGATAGCCAAAAACTGTATCAACGCCTTGTTCAATTAAAACTTGTGCAAAAATTTCAGCTCCGTTTAATTTCATATGATAAAACTCCATTCTGCCGCGTATAAAATTTTAATATATCTCCAATGCGGCAATTGAAGACTCTGCCTTTATTTTTTACAATACTTAAATTTATTAACATAAAAAAACAGCCCTATCCCTGGTAAAAAAACCAGAGACAAAGACTGACAACAGCTCTGCGGTACCACTCTGAATTGCTGCCGTATAGGCAACCTCTCATATAGCTGTAACGGGCACATCCCGGTGGGCATTACTGCAATATTCACACCCACAGCTCTAAAGTGACTTCAACTCAAATTAAGTATACTGTTTTACACCTGCCAACAGCTCTCTAAAATACTTATATAAGGTTTACTTATCTTTTTCTTCGCATTTTTTATATATTATATTGGTAATATTATATAATTTACTATAAACTAAGTCAAGCATTATTTATTAATTTAACCGTTTTTAGTTATTTTCATTATTTTATATGCAATTTGTATTATTTACACTTGTCAACGTTTAATTTTTATTGTATAATAGTAGTATATGAGCATACAATTCATTAAAAATCCGAACAAAATGTTATTGTGTACATTTTGGTATACAGAAGGTTGGCCCTGTGCGACGAGGCGCTGCGAACCATGTCAGGCGGGGAACCGAGCAGCATTAAGCGGAAGTTCTTGTGCGCCGCAGCAAGCCTGTCTTCTGTATACCAAAATGTATAACCGCTTTGTTCGGATTAATTATTTAAATGCATAATTTAAAGCAGCTATTTTGCTGTTTTATTATATGTTAAGCTCCCCTACCTTATTTAAAATTTTTTCTTTAAAATTTATAAGCCCCGTCAATATTTATAATATTATAATAAGGAGCACTTTAAATGAAAAAGAGCAATATAATAATGGGTTCAATAATAATTATACTTGGTTTAATTTTAGCAGGCAATCAGCTTGGTTTTTGGCAGCTATATTTGTTTTTTGATGGTTGGTGGGCATTTATTATTATAATTCCATCTATTGTTGGGCTATTAAAAAAACAATGGATTTCGGGTGTATTTGGGTTGTTTTTGGGCGTAGTTTTGTTCTTTACCGCTAATGGTATAATTGATAAATTACTCATAGCTCCGCTATTTTTAATTATTATTGGTGTAGTTATTATTTTGCCTAAACATAATAAACTCAGCGAAAACACTAAAAAAGAATACGTTTCCATGTTTTCAATTAATGAGCACAAATTATTATCTTTACCTGAAAGCATTTCTGCAAGTGCAATTTTTGGCGGCATAGATTTAGATTTAACAGGTGCTACAATTGGAAAAGATGTTATTATTGATTGCATTTGCCTTTTTGGCGGAATAAATATAATAGTAGACAAAAATGTTCAAGTTGAAGTTAAGGGTTTTCCTATTTTCGGCGGTATAAAAAATAGGTCTACGCCAAATTCCAAAACAAAAATTTTAATTAAAAGCATAAGTGTATTTGGCGGTATTAATATTAAATAACTTATTGTAATGGAGGCTTTAAATGTACCGTGCTTTATACAGAAAGTGGCGTCCTTCCACTTTTGCTGATGTTATTGGCCAAGAAAATATTGTAACTGCATTACAAAGCCAAATAACTAACAACAAAGTTGGCCATGCATATATTTTTACAGGAACACGCGGAA
>CAYJDK010000050.1:4102-11174 GCA_964368905.1 uncultured Bacteroides sp. | reverse complement strand
GCTCTGCACACCTGCTATGTATGTTTGCAGCAGCTATAACGTTTTCATCGCCAACAAAACTAATCCTTCCGTCTGTTATATTCACATCTTTAGCGCCAATTCTTTTAAAGTCAAATGCTGCGCTGCTCTCTGTTCCAAAATAACAAGGTGCTATTAAATTGTATTCCATGGTATTGCCCCTTTCTTTTTTACTTAACAAAAACCCAGTAATGTAATATTGCAAAAACCTCTCTTATGTAAGACGGTGCAATAGAAAAAAACCCTGTTTTTGAAGAAATTGTGCTTACATTATTATAACCTGCGGCCTTTGCATATTGCATAGACCTATAACAATGAAAATGGTTTGTTGCAAATGCAATTTTTTCATCGCTCTCTATGCCATTTAATAAAAGCAATTCTTTTGCAAACATAAAGTTCTCTTTTGTAGAAGTGCTTTTATCCTCTACTATAATTTGCTCTTTTGGCACGCCTTTTTCAATTAAATATTTTTGCATTGCGTGTGCCTCCGGCATTATTTCTTGTGGGCCTTGGCCACCCGTAACAACAATTGTAATATCCTTATTTTCTTTGTAAAATTCATAAGCACTATCAAGCCTTCTTGCCAACATGTCCGACACTTTTTCGCCTATAACGCCGGCACCAAGCACAATAACAACCTTTTCGTCTCCTGTTGCCTTTTGTGTAAAGCCTGCCACAAAAACAAAAAACATAAATATTACTAAAAGTATAATTCCTGCAATAAATAACATTTTTACCACAAAGCCAAACCCATGAGAGGTAAACGCATCTATTTGCTTGTTAAAAAGTGTATATACCCAAAAACACGCCGTTATTGCATACATTAAAAACGTGCCAAGGTTTAAGTGTGTTCTAAAAAACCTAAAAACACTATCTATTGTAAGAACAATGCTTAAAATATATAAAATACAAATTTTCATTTTTCTCCTTCTTATATCAACATAGGCAATGCTATAATATGTTTTTTGCCAAATTGCGCTTGCGCTTATATTACATGGTATGCTAAAATTGTTTTTAAAAAGCAATTAAAGAGGTACATTAATGAATGAGCGCAAAAAAAATAGCGGTGCAAAATTTAAAATTGTTATTGCATTATTAACATTGGCAATAATATTTGTTGCGGTTATTTACAGCTTAATAATTTATGAGCTTAATGCAGTAAAAAAAGCAACCCCAAATAACGCCATTTTTGAAACACCTGAAAACTTTGTGTACAGTTATAACATAGCAGTTAATAGCGAAGAAATTACAATTGACGGTTTTGCATTTGTTGTGGGCGGCAACACTTATAATATAGATAATTTTATTTATTTATATTGTAGTACCGACAACGTTTATTATAAGCTGCCCACTAAAATGAATATTAACGAGGCTGCAAATTCAGTTACCGGCGAAAAATACAATTATTCACGCAGTGGGTTTTTATCACGCGCAAATGAAAGTGCATTTGATAAACCGCTTGAAAATTATGAAATATGTTTTTATTACAAAAACGACGATTATAACAACATTATACACACTGGCAATGTAGCGCTAGAGGGTGATTATTATGAACTTACATATTAAAAACACAATGCGCCGTTTAACAAGCTTAAATTTCAAGGGTAAACCTGCAGTAAGTTATGCAATTTTATGCGCAGTTTGGGTGTTTTTGCTATATTGTAATTTAGACCTTGGCGCGCTTGGCATTAACGACGACGTTGTTATTTACAGGCGTTTAACCGAAACGTTAACATTTTGGGAAATTCCCGCACATCTTTACGGTTCATGGTCGTCACGCACACTAATAGAGATGACAATAGTTATTTTTTCTATGGTTCCCGTACAAGTTTGGGCTATTGTAAATTCTTTAATAATGATACTGTTACTTTACATGATTATACGCCTTATTGATAAAGACTTTAGCATTTCGTACACATTAATAACCACTCTTTTATTTTTGTCGCTGCAATGGCAATTCATGAGCACCGCCGGTTGGATAGCCACAACTCTTAATTATTTGTGGACAAGTGCCGCAGGCCTATTTGCACTTTATGTGCTTTTTAAAAGTGTAGTTGAACAACAAAAAACTTCTATTTTAACTCAAGTTTTATCTGTAATAATTTTGCTGTACAGTTTAAATATGGAATTAAACCTTGCTTTTCATATAATTGTTACATCGGCACTTATTATTTATAATGTAAGCTTAAAAAAGCCGCTACCGCTTTTAATTTATGCGCACATTGCTGCAATTGTAGGCGCATTGGTTTATACAACGCTTTCGCCCGGTGTGGCTATTCGCTTTACAACAGAGATTAACGGCTTTTTCCCAGACATGCATATGCGCGGCTTTGCACGCAATGTTGAGCTTGGTATTAGCGCTGCAATGCGCACATTTTTGTTTGAGAGAAACATGCTTTTTGCCATGTTTTGCCTTTTGCTTGCAATAGCAGTGTTTAAAATGCACAAAAACATTTTATATAGGTTTATATCATTGTGTCCTATTATTTCAGTTCTTTGTTTTGGCGTTTTTAAAAGCGCATTTTTAACCGTTTTGCCTATTTTTACATTTATTCCACAAAGCGTAACACAAGAGGGAATAATAACTTTTGACAATGCTGATAATTTTGCCTCACACATTCCGTTTTTTGTAATTTGTGCGGTTATAACTTGCATTGTTGTTTCTCTTTATATAATTTTTGGGCACACAAAACTTTCTGTTTTGGCCATGCTTTTATTTTGTGCTGGTTTTGCCACTTGTGCGGCAGTAGGCTTTACGCCTGTTGTGTGGGCAAGCGCACGGCGTACATCTATGATTTTTATGCTTTGCATTATAGCAATTTCTACATTAATATACAAAAATATACCATCAAAACGCACGCCGGCTATGTTAATATTTTATTGCACACTTGCAGTAAGTGCCGCCGAAGGAGCATTAAACTTTTTAAATTTATAAAGACTACCCCTTTGTCATAAAACGGGTTCGTATTACATTGGTTTGGCTAAACAATTAATGTTTGCTTAAAAAGTAAAAATGTTATAAAACTAAAAGTTCACTATTAATATTCTCACGCAAAACACTTTCAATATATTCTAAACTAAACTGAGGGTAACGTGAGCGCACACCATGAGCAGAGGCAAGCTCGCTTGTATAGTCTTCGTATAAGTACACTCTAATATTTTTATAATAAGCGTCATAATGTGTTATAACAGGCCTTAACGTGGCGCTTTTTACTATCGAAACGCTTGTCCCGTCGGGGTTAAGCGTTTTTTCAAATTCACATTCAAGCAAAGCGCCAATCATAGTGTTTGCCGTTGCTTGAGTGCTTATGTAGTTGCCAAGCGAGTACGCAACAAAAACATCGCGGCCGTCTTCGGCGGTAAGCCACTCGGCATCTTGCACCACGTGTGGGTGTGTACCTATAATTAAGTCTGCACCCCAGTTAGCCATTTGTTGTGCAAGCGTTTTTTGCGCCTGTGTATATGAATGGCTATTTTCTACGCCCCAATGGTTGCTTATTACAACTATATCTGCGTTTTGAGCAGCGGTTTCAATTTGCTTTTGTATTATGTCTGTTTGGCTTGTATAAATAACATGGTATTGTGCACCCTGTGGCAAAGGCAAACCATTTGTTGTTTCTGTATAAGCCAAATATGCTATTACAATGTCATTTTTTGTTTGATACGTTATATTGTCGTAATATTGTTCAGGCCCTGTGAACAAGCCGCACGTATAAATATCTTGCGGCATTTTATTATTCCAAAAATCCATAGTTGCGCTTAAACCTTGCGCACCTTTGTCGTACGTGTGGTTGTTAGACAAACTAAAAACAGTGTACCCAACATCATATAAATCGTGCCCCATTTCGCCCGGTGTTGAAAACATAGGGTAAGATGACGGTGCAAGCTCATCATTTACAAGTGTCTCTTGGTTTATCCAATTAATATCAAATCCACTTAAATATTCTCTCATATTTTCATAGCAATAAGAAAAATCGTACCCATTTCCATTTGCATGTTTTTTTGCCTGTAAATATATTCCGTCATGTATTAAATTATCACCGGATGCCGAAAAAGTAACATTATAAACTTCAGGTTTTGGTGTTTCAACTTCTTGTGCTTGCTGCTCATTTACGGCAATACTTTGCGCAGTAAAGTTTGAATTATTATTAATAACCGAACAACCTGAAAATATAATACAAATTACAAATACTATTATAATTACTTTTTTCAAAATAAACCCCGTTCTTTTATTACTTAAGTACAATAAAAATAGTGTATTTAATTGTAAAAGCTAAAATTTTATAATTAAGCCTAAACTTGTAAAAGTACTAAAATAAACTTATTTAAACGCCCAAAGCCTTTGTCCTAAATAATTAAGGCCTGTAAACACAACTTGGCCAAAAAGCATTGCAATGCGTGAAACCAGCGTTTCGTTAAAAACCCCACCAAAAACATTTATAATAAAAGGGGTAACGTACGCAGAAAACCCAAACCCCAACAAATAGCAAACGGCTATAACAACAGAAAAGCGTATAATGCTGGGAATTAAAGGTGCTTTGCTTTCAAAACTATATTTACGGTTAAAGTAAAAACTTGGAATGCTACACAAAATAAACATTATAGACGTGCTACCCCAATAGCCAAAACTACTACCAAATGCCGCCGAAAACGGCACAAGTAAAATTTGGCTACCAACAACACTTACAATAGTATTAAGCCCGCCTATAATGAGAAATATTAATAAGCTTTTATCCCAAAAAAAGTTAAACAGCTTTTTCATTCTTCAATATTAACTTCGCTTTCGTCTACAATTCTTACGCTTTTCATAATTACAGGTTCTTTTGGTTTGTCGTTTGCGCCTGTTTTAACTTCTGCAATTTCGTCTACCACTTCAATGCCGCTTACAACTTTACCAAACGCCGCATAACTTCCGTCAAGGTGCGGTGCGTCCTCGTGCATAATAAAAAACTGGCTACCTGCAGAATCCGGCATGCCACTGCGTGCCATGCTTATAACGCCACGCAAATGTTTAATGTTGTTTTCCACACCGTTTTTTGAAAACTCGCCTTTAATGTTGTGCCCAGGGCCACCCATGCCTGTACCGTCCGGGCAACCGCCTTGAATCATAAAACCCGGTATTATTCTGTGGAATGTAAGCCCATCGTAAAATCCCTCGTTAACAAGCTCTTCAAAATTTTCAACTGTTATTGGCGCAATGTCTGCATATGTTTCAACAAGTATTTTTTTATCATTTTCCATTGTAATTTCTATCATAATTATTCTCCGTTTCTATTTTTGTTTATTATAAAAGTTTATTAACTCTCAGCTAACATTTCAATTTGCTCTTCAATGCGCTCACAAGATTCTTGTTTACCCAGTATTGACATAATCTCTGTTGCACCGCCGGGTGTTACACTTATACGTGCTATTGCAACACGTACGGCAAACATTACTGCGGCAGCTTTTATTTCGTTTTGCTCTGCGTATTGTTTTAGCAATGCAAACAGTGCATCGTTTGAAAAATCGTTTGCATTTTTTAACTCTTGTAAAACACCTTTTAAAATATCTACACAAATTTGCGGTGTTGTTTTATTTTTTTTGTTAATGTAGCTTTCTTTATCACACTGTAACCGCTTTGCCAAAAATTCTGTTTTGTCTTTTATTTCGCTAAAAACAGCTAACCGTGTATGTAAAAGTTTTGCAACATGCTCTTTTTGCTCTTGTGTAAATGCCGGCAAACTCTCGTTTAAATAAGGCTGTGCTTTGCTCAAAAACTCTTCAAAGCTAAGCGCTTTAATGTACTCGCCGTTAAACCAAAGTAGCTTGTCATAATCAAAAACAGACGGCGACTTGCTTATACCCTCTATTGAAAAAACTTCAATTAATTCCTCAAGCGAAAATATTTCTTGTGTGCTGTTTTTTGGGCACCATCCTAAAAGCGAAATATAATTTACAATTGCATTAGGTAAGTACCCGCTATTTGTAAGGTCTTCAAAACTAACGGCACCGTGCCTTTTAGACAGTTTAGAAACACTGCCGTCTTCTGTGCGGCCCATTAAAAGCGGCAAATGAACGTATTTAGGGCGTTCCCATTTAAAATCATCGTATAAAAGTGCGTACTTTGGCGTTGATGTTACATACTCGCTGCCTCTTACAACGTGTGTTACACCCATTAAATAATCGTCTACAACATGGGCAAAATTGTATGTTGGAAAACCGTCTGCCTTCATTAAAACTTGGTCTTGCAACTCACAATTTTCAACGCTTATTTCTCCAAAAATTTCGTCTACATATACTGTTGTTCCGCTAAGCGGCATTTTTTGCCTTATAACGTATGGTACATTGTTTTTTAAATTTTCATCAACTTCTTGCTTTGATAACTCTCTGCAATGCCTGTCATATCCACCGGCATCCTCGCTTTGCTCGTGCAGGCTTTCTAGGCGCTCTTTAGTACAAAAACAATAATACGCCTTTTGTTCGTCTACCAGTTTTTGCACATATTTTTTATAAATATCCTTGCGCTCACTTTGTATATACGGCCCGTTTTCGCCGCCTTTTATTGGTCCTTCGTCATAATAAAGGCCTGTTGTGTTAAGTGTGTTTAATATCACATCTGTTGCGCCTTCAACAAGGCGTTTTGTGTCTGTGTCTTCAATGCGCAATATAAATGTGCCGTTTGTGCTTTTCGCAAGCAAATACGCATAAAGTGCTGTGCGCAAGTTGCCAATATGCATATATCCTGTTGGGCTTGGGGCAAATCTTGTAATTACAGGTTTTGTCATTTTATTTTCTCCCTTGTATGTTTCTCTGCTTTGTATTATATCATTTATTATACATTATTCAATATTATTTTATTATTTATTGCATTTATATTTTTATTTTTTATTTGCTTTTTTACAATATAAAAAACTCTTAACCATTAAATAGCACAAAACTCACAGGCAAGCCTATGAGTTTTGTACTATGCATATACAATTTATTTTATCGAAACATCACTATTTAACCGCACTTTGAAAATCCGCAGTTTCTGCAAATAACGCATCCACCCTCGTGCTCAACCGCTCCGCCACAT
>CAYJDK010000050.1:0-4092 GCA_964368905.1 uncultured Bacteroides sp. | reverse complement strand
GGCACTCGTGTATTGCACTAATATTAACAGGTATTGGTACCGCAACAAGGCGCTGGCCTGAAAGCTCGTTTGCCGTAGCAAAATTTCCTAAACCAAAAGTGTCTGCGTTCATAATGCTACTTACCTCAGGCAATTTTACATCGCTTGGTTTAACGCCAATACTTCCGTTATAAAGTGCATTATTGTCGCTGTTTGCCACAGGCAGTGGGGTTATGTTTGTTATATTTTCGCTAACAATCTCCGGCACATTTAACACGTTAGGTGTTGTTGCACTATAAACATAATCTGTTTTATCTAAGTTTATATTTGGCGGTTGTTTTTGCAAAAGCTCTTCATTTATGTGTTTAAAATTAACATCTTCATGCTGTTTGCTTATATTATTTTTTACAGTTTCATTTTGTTTTGCCGCAATTTTTATAGTTGCTTTACTTGGTAAAACTCCTTCAGGTTCCGGTGCTGTTCTACTTTCATTTCCTTGTTTTATAAAGGAGTCTACTTTTCTTAAAACCTTTGCTATTGCGTCCGGGCAAGATGTACAATTCATACCGTTTTGGCGTATTGTAGACGGGCAACGTATACCCTTTAATTGGTCGTAAACCTCGTTAATGCTCATGCCACTGCGCAGTGCAACGCTTGCAAGGCGTGCAGTTGCTTCGCTTTGGCTTGGGCAACCGCCTGCTTTACCTGTACTTGTAAACACTTCGCAAATTCCGTTTCTGTCGTAATTAACAGTAACGTAAAGGTTGCCGCACCCTATTTTCATTCTTTCTGTAAAGCCCATTGTTACGGCAGGGCGTGGGCGTGGCTCTATGCTACCATACATTTGTGCAGGCATATTGTGCACTTCAGTAATATTATTACCTGCATCTTGTTGTGTTTTAGCTGCACCCTCTTTATTAACGCTACCTATGTTTAAAACTTGTCCGCCTCTGCTGCCGTCACGGTAAATTGTAACGCCTTTGCAACCAAGCTTGTATGCAAGCATGTAACAATTGCTAACTTCTTCTTTTGTTGCACTGTTTGGCATGTTTATTGTTTTAGACACAGCATTGTCTGTATAACGCTGAAATGCGGCTTGCATTCTTATATGGTACTCCGGTGTAATATCATGCGAGCAAACAAACACGTCGCGTATGTCTTGCGGTATTTCATCAATATGTGCAAGTGTACCCTCTTTTGCAATGCGTTTCATTAACTCTTTTGTATAAAGTCCTCTTTGCTCCAGTACCGATTTTAGCACAGGGTTTGACTCTACCATCTCTGTACCGTCCATAATATTGCGTATATATACATACGCAAACACAGGCTCTACTCCGGACGAACAACCGGCTATCATAGAAAGCGTTCCCGTTGGTGCAATAGTAGTTGTTGTTCCGTTGCGCATTGGTGCGTCTTGTGCGTATATGCTTGAGTAAAACAGCGGGAATGCCCCACGTTTCCTTGCCATTATTTTGCTTGCGTTGTGCGCTTCTATATTAATAAAGTTCATCACATTTTCGGCCATTTCTATTGCCTCTTGTGAACAGTAAGGAACGCCTAAATACAAAAGCATATCCGCAAAGCCCATTACACCCAGCCCTACTTTACGTGTCTCTTTTGTAACTTCGCCAATTTTTTTAAGCGGATAATTATTTACATCAATTACATTGTCTAAAAAATGTATTGATGTATGCACTGTTTTGCGCAATAATGTATAATCTATTTCATAAGAATTTTCGCCTGTTTTTGTAAGCATTTTAACTAAATTTATGCTGCCTAAATTGCAACTTTCATAAGGCAAAAGAGGCTGTTCTCCACATGGGTTTGTACTTTCTATCTCTCCTTGTGCAGGCACAATGTTATCTCGGTTTAGCCTGTCTAAGAAAATTATACCCGGCTCACCGTTATTCCAAGCAGCGTTTACAATATCGTTATAAACTTCTCGTGCATTGCGCTTACCCACAACCTTATTTGTAAATGGCTCTAGCAGTTCATAGTCTGTGTTTGCCTCAACTGCTTGCATAAAGGCCTCTGTAATTCCAACAGAAATATTAAAATTTGTTATATCTTTATTGTCTGCTTTACAATGTATAAACGAATCAATATCCGGGTGGTCTACCCTTAAAATGCCCATGTTGGCACCGCGCCTTGTTCCGCCTTGTTTTACAGCCTCTGTTGCCATGTTAAAAACGCGCATAAAGCTAACAGGCCCGCTTGCAACGCCACCTGTTGAGTTTACCGTTGCTCCGTTTTGCCTTAACCTACTAAAACTAAAACCTGTTCCGCCACCGGATTTATGTATTAATGCGGCTTGCTTAACTGCCTCAAAAATAGCCTCCATGCTGTCGTCTATTGGTAGCACAAAACATGCCGAAAGCTGCCCCAAAGATTTACCTGCATTCATAAGTGTTGGAGAGTTTGGCAAAAAACGCAAGCTCGTCATAAGTTTATAAAAATCTTCAGCAGTTTGTGCTATGTCTGCAGTTTCGTCATATCGTGCGTCTGCCGTAGCAACAGCAATTGCAACACGCCTAAACATGCCCTCAACATCTTCTATGTTTTTTCCGCTTGCATCTTTTGCAAGGTACCTTTTTTCAAGCACATGCAGTGCATTACGGTTTATTTCTGATACAGCCACAATTATTACCCCCATTAAAATAAGACAAAAAAAAATTAAACACCCAAATGTAAAACTTAAAGCAGCCGCTTTTATTATAACTTTAACCTTACAATGCCGTTTTGCGGTTGTGCATAGTATTCTATTATTATATATTGTACCACTATATGTTGTGTGTGGCAAGATGATATATTACTAAATATATTACAATATGTGTAATTTATTTTTGTGCAAAATGTAATATCGGTTTACAAAATACTGTTTTGTTCTTTAAAATGCCTTATATTTATACATAAAAAAAAATATTATACATTTTTTGCAAACAATTAAAACAAAAAATAATTAAAGTAATAAATTATATCGTTTTTATGTAATATTTTAATTAAACATATTTTCTGCTAAAAAAATATTTATTAAATTAACTTAAATTCACAAAATACTAACAATTAAACAGTTTACATTTACTAATATTTTTGTTACAATATTAGTATGCGTAAATAGGCGTTAAATTAAAAAGCTTTTTTAAGTTAAACATTGGTAAAATGTCGCTTTAGGGCAACAATATTTTTGTTGGAGTTTTCAACATTTTTTTATTTTACACTACATGTTTTTACAAAATTAAGCTTAACGTTAATGCCTTTACACCTGGCAATGCTAAAATTGTTTTTTTACCGGTTTTAGCCGTTGCCACAAGCAAAAAATTTGCACTTGCCGTTTGCCGCTTTTAAGCCAAAAGCCGCAACATGCAAACGCATGTTTTTTGTGAATAAACATTTTTTATTTTATCGGAGGAAGTAATATGCCAAGATCTAAAAAAGCTATGGACGGTAACACCGCTGCGGCTCACGTTGCGTATGCGTTTACGGAAGTTGCGGGTATTTATCCAATTACACCGTCCAGCCCAATGGCCGACATGGTTGACCAATGGAGTGCCGCAAAACAAAAAAATATTTTCGGAACACAAGTAAATGTTGTGGAAATGCAAAGTGAGGCAGGTGCAGCAGGTACAGTGCATGGTTCACTTGGTGCAGGCGCACTTACAACAACATTTACAGCATCTCAAGGTTTGCTATTAATGATACCTAACATGTACAAAATAGCCGGCGAATTATTGCCTAGTGTTTTCCACGTTTCGGCACGTACAGTTGCAAGCCACGCTCTTAATATTTTCGGCGATCATTCTGACGTTTATGCTTGCCGCCAAACAGGTTTTGCAATGATGGCAGAGTCTAACCCACAAGAAGTTATGGATTTAGGTGCTGTTGCACATCTTGCAGCAATTGAAAGTAGCGTACCTGTTTTAAATTTCTTTGACGGATTTAGAACAAGCCATGAGATACAAAAAATTGAAGCTTGGGATTATGAAGATTTAAAAGAAATGTGTAACATGGAAGCAGTTAAAACTTTCCGTGATCACGCACTTAATCCTGAAAAACCTTACTCAAGAGGTAGCCATCAAAACGGCGACATCTTCTTCCAAAACAGAGAAGCATGTA
>CAYJDK010000049.1:2111-11225 GCA_964368905.1 uncultured Bacteroides sp. | reverse complement strand
AAGGGTATAAAGTGGCAATATGCGAGCAAATGGAAGACCCTAGCGTTGCAAAAGGAATTGTAAGAAGAGACGTTGTGCGAGTTGTAACGCCGGGTACTGTTATTGAAAACAGTATGTTACAAGACGATAAAAACAACTATATTGCAGGCGTTTATTTACAAGATAATTCTGCGGGTTTATGCTTTGCAGACGTTTCAACAGGTACTGTTTTTGTAACTCAAATTACAGGAAAAGAGCTTGAAGCTAACATAATTTCACAGCTATGTTGCTACTCTCCAAAAGAAATATTATTTAACGAACAAGCACTTAATTTAAAAGAAGTTACAAATTTTATTAAGTTTCAACTTTCTTGCGGAGTAGAATTAATAGACAACAGCGTTTTTGAAAACGATAATTGTGAAAAACACATGATTAAACAATTTGACGAGGATTACGAAAAAACAACGGGAGTTTTAAGCAAAACCTTGCACCAAAAAGTTGTAGTAGCATTAATATATTATTTAAACGAAACACAAAAAAAAGGTGTTGAAAGGTTAAAAAGCGTTAACATATACACACAATCGCAATATATGAAAATGTCTTATGTAACGCGAGCCAACTTAGAACTTTGCGAAACGATGCGGGGGCGCGAAAAAAAGGGGACGCTTTTATGGGTTCTTGACAAAACAAAAACATCAATGGGTAAGCGTTTAATTCGCACCTGGATAGAACAACCGCTTTTAAACGAGACATCAATTAATAGCCGCCTTGATGCAGTACAAGAGCTTGTGAGCGACAATATAAAGCGTGATGAAATACAGCAGGTGCTTTCAAGCATTAATGATATGGAGCGCCTTGTTACAAGGGCTGTGTACGGTAGCGCAATGCCAAACGAAGTGTATGCACTTGCAAAAACGTGTGAACAATTGCCACATATTTTAAAACTTATAGACAACATGCAAAGCTCTGAAATTATGCTTTTAAAAACAAGGCTTGACCCACTTGTTGACATTAAAGAAATGGTATTTAATGTTTTAGACGAAAAAGCACCTACTTCTCTTAAAGAGGGAGGAATTATAAAAAGCGGTGCAAATGAGCAAGTAGACGAATTAAAAGGTATATTATTTAACGGGCAAGGATTTTTGTCAGAACTTGAGGCTGAACTAAAAGAACAAACTAATATAAGAACACTAAAAATAGGTTACAATAGAGTTTTTGGGTATTATATTGAAGTTAGTAAATCTTTTATAGGTCAAGTACCGGAAAATTTTGTGAGAAAGCAAACACTAACAAACGCTGAAAGATATATAACACAAGAATTAAAAGAACTTGAAAATAAAATATTAGGCGCGAGCGAACGACTTTTGTCACTTGAGCGTAGGATTTTTGAAGAGCTTTTAAAAAATATATCAAATCACGTTGTTAGAATACAAACAACATCTTTGGCAATAGCAACGCTAGACGTTCTTAGCTCTTTTGCACATGTTGCCGCAAATAATAATTACGTTTGCCCGCAAATAGATAGTGGAGAAGAGATTATTATTAAAGAGGGTAGGCACCCTGTTATTGAACAAATGTTACATAAAAGCCTTTTTGTGCCTAACGATACATTTTTGGATTGCAACGAAAACAGAATGGCAATTATTACAGGCCCAAATATGGCGGGTAAATCTACATATATGCGGCAAACGGCTCTTATTGCGCTAATGGCGCAAATAGGCAGCTTTGTGCCTGCAAAAAGCTGTAAAACTTGTATTGTAGACGGCATTTTTACACGCGTAGGTGCGTCAGACGATTTGTCGGCAGGAAAGTCTACCTTTATGGTTGAAATGACAGAAGTTGCCGATATTATAAATTGTGCAACAAAAAACAGCCTTGTAATACTTGATGAAATTGGAAGAGGAACGTCTACATTTGATGGAATGAGCATAGCAAGAGCTGTTGTTGAGCATATTGCAGACAAGGGCACAGGGCTTGGTTGCAAAACGCTTTTTGCAACGCATTACCACGAATTAACAGAGCTTGAAGAAGAAATTGATGGTGTAAAAAATTACAACATAGCCGCAAAAAAACGTGGCGATGATATTACTTTTTTAAGAAGAATTATAAGAGGCCCTGCAGACGACAGTTATGGCATAGAGGTATCAAAACTTGCAGGATTACCTAACAGTATAATAAAAAGGGCAAGAGAGGTGCTTGCAATACTTGAGGCTGACCTGCCTAATGTAAGCCAAACAACACAGCTTACATTTGAAACAGCTAGCAAATTTGCTTTAAAACCATATGCACAAGAAATTGCGGATAAACTGGAGCTTACAAATGTGGAAACACTAACACCAATAGAATCAATGAACACATTATATGAGTTAAAGCAAATGTTAAACGATTTGAAAAATAAAGAGCAGTAAATGAATTTGCACAAAAGAGCGATGTTTTTTTGTGCAAATTTTGTTAAATAAATAGTGCTGTTTATAATTGAAAATTTTACATTTTAATATATAATAAAATATTATAATGCTAATTAAAGCTTATTAAATAATTTACTATATTTTGGGCTTTTGTTAGGCGCAGTTTAATAAATTAAAAGAAAGGGGCGTATTATGGCTATAATAAATGTATTAGATAAGCATACAGCTGAGTTAATAGCAGCCGGTGAAGTTGTAGAACGCCCTGCCTCTGTTGTAAAAGAATTAATTGAAAACTCAATAGATGCCGGGTCAACATCAATAACAGTACATATTGAAAATGGCGGCATTTCATTAATACAAATTGCAGACAATGGTACAGGTATAGAGCATGAGTATATTAAAGTTGCGTTTATACGCCATGCAACAAGTAAAATAAAAACTCAAGAAGACCTTGAAAATATTGGAACATTGGGATTTAGGGGCGAAGCACTTGCAAGTATATGCAGTGTGGCAAAAGTAGAGCTTTTAACAAAAACAGAAAACGACGAGTTTGCCGCACTATATACAATTAACGCAGGGCAAGAAGTTGGCATAGAACCTGCCGCGCGCCCCGTTGGCACAACATTTACAGTTAAAGACTTGTTTTACAACACACCTGCTAGGTTAAAGTTTTTGAAAAAAGATTCCAGCGAGGCGAATTATATAAGTGATGTTATTATCCATAGTGCTATTTCAAACCCAAATATAGCATTTAAGTATTATAAAGATAATAAGTTGCAATTTCAAACAACTGGTGACGGAAATGTAAAAAGCGCAGCACATAATGTTTTATCAAAAGATTTTGCAAAAACCATTGTTGAAATCGATAATACTGATAAAATATACACTGTAAAAGGGTATGTGTCTTTGCCACAAAATTCAAGGGCAAGCAGGGCTATGCAATTTTTCTTTGTAAATGGAAGGTACGTAAAAAATGCTACCATGACAGCAGCACTTGAAGCGGCATATAAAGGCATGGTAATGAGTGCTAAATTTCCGGGTTGTATTTTGTTTTTAACATTGCCGGCAGAGCTTGTAGACGTTAATGTTCATCCTGCTAAAACACAAGTTCGCTTTGCAAGAGAAAAAGATGTTTTCAGTGCAATATATAAGGCCGTTAAATGTGCTATATTACCTGCCCAAGTTTCACAAAATTTAACGCAAGAAAACAGTGAAAAAACAAACGAAACTAACGATGAAGACAGCCATGTTGGCCAAAACATAAATCAAAATAATGATAAAGTGCTTAATTATGACTTTACTACGCAGCAAAGCGTGGATATGCAACAAGAAAAGGCACAAGCACAGAGCATTAACAACGCTGCTAATACAAATAACACACAACAGAGATTTTCGCCTGTAACTGCAAAACCCACTACAATTTTTCCCGATGATATTGAGCCTGTTGCAATTGAATTTACTAGCGATATGTCGGATGTGCTTTCTACAGACGTAAAAATAACATATAAAGCTGTGCAAGAAGATGCATTTAACAAAAATGATTTAAACGATGAAAATAATAAGGTTATTGAGCAAAAGCACAAAGAAAAAAGAGAAGAAAACGAAACAATTGAAAACGATGAAAATGATATTAGCCAATTGGCCTTGTTTGAAAATGAAAATGGCAACAATTATAAAGAACTAAAATATGTTGGCGAAATTTTTAATACTTATATAATAATGCAAACAGATGAAGAAATGTGCATTATTGACAAACACGCTGCGCATGAAAGGTTGCTTTATGAAAAACTTATTGCAACTTATAAAAATGTGAGTAGCCAAATGCTACTGCACCCTATAAGTGTGCAATTATCTGCAAATGAAAAAAATGCACTTTTAAGCAACGAAGAACTGCTTTTAAACAGTGGTATTGAAATAGAAGATTTTGGTGGGAATTCAGTAATATTACGCGCGGTGCCGGCAGATATATATCAAGCAGATTTAGAAAATTTTGTTATAGAGCTTGCAGACAAGCTAACATTAAACAGTAAAGATGCAATGAGCGAAAAAACACAGTGGGTGCTACACTCAATTTCTTGCAGGGCGGCAATAAAAGGCGGAGATAAAAACAGTAGTAGTGAGTTGTTTTTGTTGGCTCAGGATATTATGAGCGGAAAAGCACCGCTATTTTGCCCGCATGGGCGCCCTGTAATTATTAAAATGACTAAAAAAGAGGTGGAGAGGCAATTTGGCAGACAAGGCTGATTTACTTGTTATTTGTGGCCCAACAGCAACAGGAAAAACAAAAGCAGCGGTTAATGCGGCAAAACACTTTAACGGTGAAATAATTTGTGCGGATTCCATGCAAATTTACAGTGAGCTTTCGGTAGGTACGGCAAAGGTAACAAAAGAAGAAACACAAGGTGTTGTTCATCATATAGTTGATTTTTTGCATCCGGCACAAATTTTTTCGGTTGCAGATTATTCTAAGATGGCGCATGAATGTATAAAAGATATTACAAGCCGAAATAAATTACCTATTATGGTTGGAGGGACAGGCCAGTATATTGAAAGTGTAGTTAAAGGTATAACTTATTCAAGCCAAAAAACAGATGCGCAAATACGAAGTAAATTGCAATATGATTTGAAAAATAAAGGTGCAGAATTTTTGTATGCCAGGCTTTGTGAAATTGATAGTGAGTATGCAAAAAAAATACATATAAATAACCATGTGCGTATAATAAGGGCGCTTGAGTTATACGAGCAAACAGGCAAAACTATGACATGGCAGCTGAAAAATTCATTACCGGAACAAAGGCCTTATAATGATGTAATAATAGCTTTAAATTATGAGCCCAGAAATTTTTTGTATGAAAGAATTAATATGCGTGTAGATATTATGATGAAAAAAGGCCTTTTAAAAGAGGCGAAGTTTGTTTACGACAATAAAGACACGTTTATAACAGCGGCGCAAGCAATAGGGTATAAAGAATTTTTTGATTTTTTTAGTGGGCGTTGCTCTATAGAAGAGTGCAGTGAAAAATTAAAGCAATCATCAAGAAATTATGCAAAGCGGCAATTAACATGGTTTAAAAGAATGGAAAAAATTAATTGGATAAATGCGCAAGAGCAAGATGTTAATGAAGAAATAAAGAGTATATTTTTAAAACACAAAGAAAATTAGTTAAATTAGAATAATAAAAAAGGTGTGTTTTTTGTGTGTATTAATAAACCATAAAAAACGTATATGTGTTGAAGTAAATATAAAGGAAAGGTAATAATTTTGATAAAAAAGTTAAATATAAAGTTTTGGACAATATTAATATTTTTTATTGCTATAATTTATGTAGGGATACAAGTATATTTTATTACAGACAACACAATTGAAACAGACATTGTTGTAAAAGATGTTTTAACACATAGCATAGTATGCAACGGAATAATAGGAAAAGATGAAACTGATATAACGTATAATGCAAGTGGTCTTATAGGTTATATTGTTCAAGACGGTCAAAGAGTAAGCCAAGGGGATATAGTTGCAAATGTTTTTTCATCACACGAGCAAATGCTGTTAAGCGCAAAAGCACAGCTTATGCAAGAAGAAATAGATGTGCTTACAAAATCTCAAATTTCATCTGCTGGCACAGATGCTAACATGATAATTAACCAAGCGTATGTAAATTTATACAGCTATATTTTTGCAGTTGGGCAAAGCAACTTGCAAACGTTAAAAAGCGAAAAGTATAATTTGCAAATGGCATCAAATAAAGTGCAAATAGTAACACAGCAGGCACAAAATTATGTTGAAAGGCTAGACTTACTAACAGCGCAATATAACGCAATAAATGCACAGCATGTAGAAAATATCACAGCGCCCGTATCTGGTTATTTTGTTTCTTCGCAAAGCAGTAGCAAAAACATTTATACATACAGCCAATTAATGCAAATGTCACCTTTAGAATTACAAACAGCAACTCAAATGCAAACAACACCAAATTCTGCTCAAGTGGCGGGGAAAGTTATACACAACTATAAATGGAGCTTTTTTATAAGTGTAACAAAACAAGAAGCTGAAGTATTTAAAATAGGCTCACAAGTGAAAATTGCATTCCCAAACACTGCAAATGAAGCTCTGCCGGCATACGTTGAAAATGTAATTATAAGCGAGCAAGAAGATATTGCAAAAGTAGAGCTATCTTGCAACTATATTAATTCAGATGTAGTTGCATTGCAGCAAACACAAGCTGAAATACAAATTAGAGATTATGAGGGGCTGTTGATTAATAAGCAAGCTGTGCGTGTTATTGAAGGTGTTACGGGTGTGTATGTGCAAACAGGAACAAGGATTGATTTTTGTAAAATAAATATTATTTATGAAAGTGAAAACTATGTTTTAGTAAGCGAAAACTATGTGCCTGACGAAAATGAAATTAAAATGTATGATAATGTTGTTATTAATGGAAAAGAACTTTACGACGGAAAGCTTTTGTAAAGTGTTTTTAATTTTTTTACACCGGTTAAAATTATGTATTTTAAATAAAAGTAAGCGAATTTACGCATTTTTAATAAAAAAATACACATGCTTACTTTTCATATCATCTTAATTTTTTATTAGTATATTACAAATTTGTAAAATATGTAATATTATTACATACAATTACACCATTTTTATTGACATTTAAGCAAAAAACAACGATAATATTTGTAAAGTATAAATTTATTTAATAATTTGCCTTTATTTTATGGTGCAATTAATGCATATGAAAGGATTGATAAAAATGAGTATATTCGGTAAATTTAGAGATATTATGGGAGTTTCCGAAAACGAAGATTATAATGAGGAGATGGATGCATTGGATAACGAATCACAAGGCTATTATGACAATAATTCAGACGATTATAACGATGTGAGTAAAATGACAGCAGGGCACTCTGCAAGCGCACCAAGCATGCAGGGTTCTGTTGCGGTGCAAGTTGTGCTTGTAAAACCGGAAAAATTTGAAGATGCGTCTCAAATAGCAGACCACTTGAATTCAAAGCACACTGTTGTATTAAACTTAGAATCAACAGGCAAAGAGGTTTCACGTAGGCTTGTAGACTTTTTGTCCGGCGTTGCATATGCAAATAATGGGCAAATAAAAAGAGTTGCAAACAGTACATTTATTATAACACCTTATAACGTAGGCGTTACAGGAGATTTAATAGATGAGCTAGAGCATAGTGGAGTTGTATTTTAAATTTGAGAGGGTATATTCCACCAAACACAGACGATGAGAAAATTTTTTGTAGAAGAATTGAAGACGCAATAAAAGCAACTGAAAAAAGCGGTGCAGTACGTATTTTGTCTTTTATGTCAGACAGGGAACAAGTATTAGCTACTGCAGTGCTAGCAAAAAATAAAGTTGTTTCTTATTGCTTTAATGGCGGTTATAATGAAGCTGAACGCAAAATGCTTGCAATTTATAGTGATAATTATGATTTAATAATGCCTATTATTGCTTTAAAGGTAAAATGCAATGCGAATCAAGGCAAATTAACACACAGAGACTTCCTTGGTGCGCTGATGTCTTTAAACATTACCCGCGACAATTTAGGCGATATTATTTTAGTAAATGACGGGGCAATTATTTTTTCTCACGCTAGGGTTGCAGACATTATTAAAAATGAACTTTTAAGCGTGGGGCGCATTAGTGTTAGTATAAGCGAAGTTGACGAGTGTACTTTAAAAGAATTTACAAAAACCGTACAGCTTACAGAGCAAACGGCAAGTGTCTCTTCTTTAAGGCTAGATGCACTGCTTGCGGCTTTTATGAACGTTAGTAGATCAAAAGCGGCGCAAATTGTAAATGCGAGTTGTGTTGAAATTAACCATGTTCAAACAACAAGTTGCCACAGTAAGGTTTACGAGGAAGATGTATTTACAATAAAAGGTTATGGAAAGTATAAGCTTTGCAAAATAGGCTCTTTAAGCAAAAAAGGCAGAACATTTATTACTTATATAAAATATTAAATACTTTTTAAGCAACTTGTATAAATAATATTTGTAGTCCAATACTTAAAATAAAAAACAATATAATTTATTGTTTAATTTTTGTTTTTTATAAAACAAAATATAATTAAATTATTAATATAAAATAGTATAAAGCGAGGTTTATAATGACAATAGACGAAATAAATAAAGTTGCGTTTGAGCGATCTGTTCGTGGTTACAAAATGCAAGACGTTGATGATTTTATTACAAAAATAACACGTGGAATTGAAGAGCTTACTCTTGAAAGAGATAACGCATTAGCAGAAAAAGATGCAATGGCTGCCGAAATGTTGCGAAAACACGAGGAGTCTGAAAAAAAATTATATATTTTGGCAGAAAAAATTGAGCAATATAGAAATGACGAAGAAAATTTAAAAAGCGCTTTGTTAAATGCTCAAAGATTAGGCGAAAGTGTTGTGCAAGAAGCAAGAAGCAATGCGGAAAAAACAATAAAAGATGCTAATGCAAAAGCTGCAAAGATATATGAAGATATTAAAATAATGCAAAGCAATGAAGAGAAGAAGCTTTTGCTAATGAAAAGCGATGTAAGCAAGTTTAGGGCAGATATTTTAAATATGTATAAACATCATATTGAGCAACTTAACTCTATACCTGCAATGGAAGAAAAAAGAGTTGAACAAACAACATTTATACAAGAAAAAGTTATACCTGCCGTTGTTGAAGAAAAGCAAAATGAAGTTGAAACAATAAATTCTA
>CAYJDK010000049.1:1072-2101 GCA_964368905.1 uncultured Bacteroides sp. | reverse complement strand
TCTAAAGATGAAGCAAATGAAAACTTTTCTTTCGTTGCTGCAGAACCCTCACCTGTGAAGATGCCTAAAAATCCATTGCCTATAAGCAATGAAAGTAATCATTATGAAAATAGTGAACCACAAAGCGATAGTGTTGTGCAAGAAAATAATGAAAACGAAGGCGAAATTTCTAAACAAGAAGAATTTGAGGATTATGCCGGCATAAAATTTGATTAATTGCGTTTAATTTAATGTAGCCTGCACAGTATTTTGTAAAATTAAAAATTATAAATAAGCTATATGTATGGTTTATTTATAATTTTAGTTTTACGCTTGGGCAGGCTTTTTTTATATAATTTTAAATAGTGAAAGAGGTTATTAATTGCTTTACTTTTTAGGGTTTTTAGTGCTAGTGGCGCTAGACCAGTTTACAAAATATTTAGCTACTACATATTTAATGCCTGTTGGCACAATGCCTTTTATTCCGGGAGTTATGGAGCTACGGTATGTTTTAAACGACGGTGCAGCTTTTAGCTTTTTTGCAGGGAAAACATGGTTTTTAGTAGGAGCAACAAGCATTGCTTTAATTGCATTAGCGGCATATGCTTTTATAAAAAAACCAAAAAACAAGTTAGAGTTAATTTCGTTAACACTTATATTAGCCGGTGGTGTTGGTAATTTAATAGATAGAATTTTATATGGAGTTGTTGTAGATTTTTTTGCAACAACGTTTATAAATTTTGCCGTATTTAATGTTGCAGATTGTTGTGTTGTAATAGGAACAGGTTTGATGATATTATACGTAATTTTAGACGAGTACAAAGTATATAAAAATAAAAAACAGGAAGTATTAAATGACAAAACAAACGATGAATCCGTTTAGTTTTACTGTTGATACAGACAATATACGAGTGGATTTGTTTGTGTCACAAAAAATGCAAGACATAAGCCGCAGTAGAATAGCAAGCCTTGCAGAAAACGGGCATGTTATGTGTAATGGTAAGCCGGTTTTAAAAAGCTATAAGCTAAAACAAGGCGATACAGTAACTG
>CAYJDK010000049.1:0-1062 GCA_964368905.1 uncultured Bacteroides sp. | reverse complement strand
TATTCCACCTGCAAAAGAATTAGATGTAATTGCACAAGATATACCAATTGAAATAGCTTACGAAGATGATTACTTATTGATAGTTAACAAGAATAAAG
This sequence comes from uncultured Bacteroides sp., assembly GCA_964368905.1. GTDB lineage: Bacteria > Bacillota > Clostridia > Oscillospirales > Ruminococcaceae > Ruthenibacterium. Next base: position 964 of record CAYJDK010000049.1, on the reverse strand, counting down.
GGATTGTAGTACATCCTTCTCCGGGTAATGAAAACGGTACACTTGTAAATGCCGTTTTACACCATTGCAAAGGCAAATTATCAGAGATAAATGGAGTATTACGCCCGGGGATTGTGCATAGAATTGACAAAAATACAAGTGGACTGCTTGTTATTGCAAAAGATAACGACACACATGCACATTTGGCAAAACAATTTGCACAGCATAGCATTACACGTGAGTATTATGCAGTAGTTTATGGCAGGTTAAAAAATAATACAGGGTTTGTTAATGCTCCTATTGGCAGGCACCCTGTTTATAGAAAACAAATGGCAATTAACGAAAAAAACGGAAAAAATGCATATACATCATTTGAAGTAATAGAAACATACAATGGCTTTAGTTTTATTAAGGTACAACTTAAAACCGGTAGAACGCACCAAATAAGAGTGCATATGGCAGCAATTGGGCACCCCGTTGCAGGAGACGATGTTTATGGACCTAAAAAGTGTATAACAAAATTAAACGGGCAATGCTTACATGCAAAAACGCTTGGGTTTATACACCCTAAAAGCAATGAATATATTGAACTTACAAGCGAATTACCGCAATATTTTTTAAATTTTTTAAATGGCGTTAAAAATATGTAGGGTGATAAATTGAAAAAATATGAGTATAGAATTTGGTTTGTAATATTACTTTTAATATTTGCGTTTAGTGTTTTTATGCAAATGCCTGTTTCTATATTTAGTAAAAGCACACAAACAGTTAATTATAAGCAAATATACAACGAACAAATGTTGAAACCAGACAAAATAAACATTAATACTGCAGTAGTAGCAGAGCTAGATTGTTTAAAGGGTATTGGTGAGGCAAAGGCAAAAGCTATTATTGAGTATAGACAAGAAAATGGACCCTTTAAAAGCATTGAAGAAATTATTAACGTAAGTGGAGTTTCTGAAAAAATGTTTTTAGAAATAGAGCA
>CAYJDK010000048.1:241-11260 GCA_964368905.1 uncultured Bacteroides sp. | reverse complement strand
AAATACCGGGGCTTTTAAGTGCAAATGTAAATTTTGGCTTTAACGGGTATCAAGACGTTTTAATTAGCGAGCACACAGATAAAAAAGCACTTGAAGATTATGCCGTGCACCCTGAACATGTAGCTATATTAGAGTTTGTGCGCGATATAGTTAGTGAACGCGCGGCTTGCGATTTTGAATGTTAAACATTAATTGTTAATTAATAAAAATACGCATTTGTAACACAAAACATATATTTAAGGAGCAGTGAAAAAGTAATGAATGTACTTGTAGTGGGAAGTGGCGGCAGAGAGCACGCAATAATAAGAAAGCTTGAAAAAAGCAAGCAAAACCCAACAATATACTGTGCACCCGGTAATGCGGGAATATCTTATAGCGCAACGTGTGTGCCAATAGCGGCAACAGATATACCGGCAATGGTAAAATGGGCCTTGCAAAACAGTATAGATTATGTTGTTGTTGCCCCGGACGACCCACTTGTGCTTGGAATGGTAGACGAGTTTGAAAAGGTGAATATACCGTGTTTTGGGCCAAACAAAGCGGCGGCAATTATAGAGGGAAGTAAAATTTTTGCAAAGGATTTAATGTTAAAGTACAACATACCTACAGCAGAGTACGCAACATTTTTTAACGTTGATAAAGCAGTTGAATATTTAAAAGGGCATAAAAATTTTCCTGTTGTTGTTAAGGCAGATGGACTTGCGCTTGGAAAAGGCGTTATAATTTGCGAAAATATGCAAATGGCAATTAGTGCAGTTAAAGAAATGATGACAGAAAACAAATTTGGCACTGCCGGAGCTAAAGTAGTTATAGAAGAATTTTTGAGCGGACCTGAGGTAAGTGTGCTTGCGTTTACAGACGGAGAATGTGTTGTACCTATGGTTAGCAGCATGGACCATAAAAGGGCACTTGATAATGACGAAGGACTAAATACAGGAGGCATGGGCACAATAGCGCCTAACCCTTTTTATACAAAAGATATTGAAAACGAATGCATGCAAAAAATATTTTTACCAACAATAAACGCAATGAAAAAAGAGGGCAGGAAATTTAAAGGTTGCTTATATTTTGGGCTGATGTTAACAGAAAAAGGGCCTAAAGTAATTGAATATAATTGTAGGTTTGGAGACCCTGAAACACAAGTTGTGTTAATGCTTTTAAAAACAGATTTACTTAAAATAATGCAAAGTGTTACTAATGAAACACTTTCAAATATAAATATAGAGTTTGAACAAGGACATGCAGCGTGTGTTATACTTGCAAGCGGGGGATACCCGCAAAATTATGAAAAAGGAAAAGAAATAACAGGCCTTTCAAAAGGACAACTGCCGGGTTCTAACAGTGAAATATTTCATGCAGGAACATCTTTTAGCAGCGATGAAGGCGAAAGTAAGCTTTTAACAAACGGTGGCAGAGTTTTAGGCGTTAGCTCAATGGGGCAAAACTTACAAAGTGCAATTGATGCAGCATATACTGCGGCAGATTTAATTAAGTTTGAAGGTGCACATAAAAGAAACGATATTGGGAAAAAGGCACTTAGCGTTAAATAACTTGCAATAAATTATAAACACATTAAGAAAAGAGGAATATAATGGTTCATCGTATATACGTTGAAAAAAAGCATGAGTTTGCAGTAGAAGCTAAAGGTGTGTTGCACGAAATACGCCAGATGTTGCGTATAAAATCTGTTGAAGATGTGCGCATTTTAAATAGATATGATGTGCAAGGCATAAGTGGCGAATTATTTGAACAATGTATAAATACAGTCTTTAGCGAGCCTCAATTAGATAAAACATACAAAACAATAACCGCTGCGGTAGATGAAAGCAAAATTTCAAAAAAATGCACAATATTTGCAACAGAGTATTTACCCGGCCAATTTGACCAACGTGCGGCAGGAGCAGCACAGTGCATACAGTTAATTAGTTGCACAGAGTTGCCAATTGTTGCAAGTGCACGCGTGTTTTTACTTTATGGAGACATTACACCTAAAGAATTTGAACAAATTAAAACATACATAATAAACCCCGTAGAGGCAAGGCAAGCACTGCTAGATGAGCGTGAAACATTGCAAATGCAGTTTGATGTACCGACGAGCGTTAAAACATTAGACGGGTTTATTAATTTTGACAGTAATAAACTTGTTAGTTTTGCCGGTGAATATGAACTTGCAATGGACGAGGACGATTTAAAATTTTGTCAGAATTATTTTATTAAAGAAAAAAGAGACCCAACTATTACAGAGATAAAAATGATTGATACATACTGGAGCGACCATTGCCGCCATACAACTTTTGGAACTGTGCTTAATGAAGTTATTATAAACGATGAAGTTATTAAACAATCTTATGAGAGATATTTAAACATGAGAAACGTAGTTCATGCAGGTAGAATAGAGAGCAAACCTGTAAGTTTAATGGATTTGGCAACAATTGGTGCAAAATACCTTAAAAAACAAGGAATACTTACAAACTTAGACGAAAGCGATGAAATTAACGCTTGCAGTGTAGAAATTAAAGTTGACATTAATGGGCAAGACGAAGATTGGTTATTATTATTTAAAAACGAAACGCATAACCACCCAACAGAAATTGAACCGTTTGGCGGAGCCGCAACTTGCATTGGCGGTGCTATAAGAGACCCGCTTGCAAACAGGGGTTACGTTTACCAAGCAATGAGGGTAACGGGTGCAGGTAACCCCCTTGTAAGTATTAAAGACACAATGCCGGGCAAATTGCCACAACGCAAAATTGTGCAAACATCTGCTGCGGGTTATTCAAGCTACGGCAACCAAATTGGGCTTGCCACCGGCATTGTAGACGAAATTTACCACAAAGGTTATATTGCAAAACGCATGGAAATAGGCGCGGTTTTGGGCGCTGTGCCGCAAGATGCCGTGCGCAGAGAAACACCCGAGCCGGGAGACGTTGTAATTCTTCTTGGCGGTAAAACAGGGCGTGATGGTTGCGGCGGTGCAACAGGTTCATCAAAGGCGCACAAGCAAGACAGTTTGTCAACGTGTGGGGCGCAAGTGCAAAAAGGCAATGCGCCGGAAGAGCGTAAATTGCAGCGCCTATTTAGAACAAAAAAAGCAACGCTACTAATAAAAAAATGTAACGATTTTGGTGCGGGCGGTGTTAGTGTTGCAATAGGAGAATTGGCAGACGGCCTTGTAATTGACCTTGATAAAGTACCAAAAAAATACGAAGGACTTGACGGCACAGAACTTGCAATTAGCGAAAGCCAAGAACGCATGGCTGTTGTTGTGGCAAAAAAAGATGCACAAGAATTTATAAAACTTGCAAACAATGAAAATTTGCAAGCTACTGTTGTTGCGCAAGTTACAGATAAAAACAGACTTGTTATGAACTGGCAAGGAAACACAATTTGTGATATAGATAGGGAGTTTTTAAACTCTAACGGCGCAGAAAAATATATGAGTGCACATGTAGACGACATGGGAACTCAAACACAATTTAAAAGTGCAATTTCAAACTACGGAAGCGAAAATGACGATAATTGCAATAATGACAATTTAAAGTCTAAACTTTTGTGTTTAATGGGAAACCTTAATGTTTGCAGTAAAAAAGGCCTTTCAGAATATTTTGATTCAAGCATAGGCGCAGGCAGTGTGTTAATGCCGTTTGGCGGCAAAACTCAGCTTACACCAATACAGGCAATGGTTGCAAAAATACCTGTGTTAAAAGGCGAAACAAACACGTGTAGTGCAATGGCGTTTGGGTATAATCCTGTTATATCGGAACAAAATATGTATAAAGGCGCTTATATTGCAGTTCTTGAAAGTGTTAGCAAAACAGTTGCAACAGGATTTAACATTAAAAATACATATTTAACGTTTCAAGAGTATTTTGAACGTTTAAAAACCGACCCAAAACGTTGGGGTAAACCTGTTAGTGCGTTGCTTGGCGCACTTGATGCACAAATTGATTACGGGGTTGCGGCAATTGGCGGAAAAGACAGCATGAGTGGAAGCTTTGAAGATTTAGACGTTCCTCCAACACTTGTAAGCTTTGCAGTGTCGCACGCAAATGTTGACGATGTTATTTCGCCGGAGTTTAAAAACACTAACAGCACAGTTGTGCTTTTAAGCGCAAAACAAGAGCAAAGCGGTTTACCTAATGCAAAAAGCCAAATGGCACTGTTTAATTTAATAAATGAGCTTATAAAAAATAAACAAGTAATAAGCGCATGGACACCGGGCGCAGGTGGCATTGCCGAGGGTATAATTAAAATGTGTTTAGGTAATGTTATTGGCTTTGAATGTGCACAAAGCGTTAAGCAGGAAAGTTTATTTAACACTTGTTACGGCAGTTTTATTTTAGAACTTGAAAAAGGCGTAAACTATGAAGCTTTTGGTAATATAATTAAAGAAAAGTGCAACACAATTAAATTAGATTTACTTGGAACAACTTGTGATAAATATACTTTTACGGCCTCTTCAACTGTTGTGGATTTAGCCGAAATTCAAATGGCGTATGAACAAAAACTTGCACCTGTTTTACCTTATTACAGTTTAAAAAATAGCGATGAAAACGGCGGAAACATTGTTGAAACGCTTACCTTTAAAGCCAAAAAAGATATAAATAAAGCTCCTTTTGTAAAAAACAGTGAAACATTTGCAAAGCCAACAGTGCTTATACCTGTTTTTCCCGGCACTAACTGCGAGTATGATAGTGCGCGTATAATGCAAAAAGTAGGCGCAAATGCAGACGTTTTTGTTATAAATAACTTAACACCTAATGATGTTGCAGAAAGTGCAAAATTTATACGCAAAAAAATTGAACAAAGCCAAATAATATTTTTACCGGGCGGTTTTTCTGGCGCAGACGAGCCCGAGGGAAGCGCAAAACTTATTGCAGCCTTTTTTAGAAACCCCGATATTATGGATGCAGTTCACACTATGTTAAATGTACGTGACGGTTTAATGCTTGGAATATGTAATGGTTTTCAGGCATTAATTAAACTTGGGCTTGTTCCAAACGGAAAAATAATTGAAACAAGCGCACAGTGCCCAACACTTACGTTTAACACAATTGGCAGGCACCAAAGCATGCTTGTACAAACAAGGGTTGTTAATAATGCATCGCCTTGGCTTGCAAAAACAAATAAAGGCGACATACACACTATTGCAATAAGCCATGGAGAAGGGCGCTTTGTGGCAAGTGAAGATGTTGTAAAAACACTTATAGAAAACGGGCAAATTGCAACACAATACGTTGATTTAAACGGCAATGCAACAATGGATTTGCGCTTTAACCCAAATGGTAGTGTTATGGCAATAGAGGGCGTTACAAGCAAAGATGGGCGCGTTTTTGGTAAAATGGGCCACAGTGAAAGATGTGCTAACGGACTGTATAAAAATGTACCCGGAAATAAATTTGAACCTATTTTTGAAAGCGGCGTTGATTACTTTAAATAATAATTTATAATGTAATGCTTGAATTTTTTAAGAAATATGGTAAAATAACTTAAGGAATATTTTCCGCTCTGCTGTTTTAAACCGCACAATTAAACAGCAGAGAATATTATAAAAAGTGCGGTTGAAAGGATGAATGTTATGGCATATAAAATTAATGATGAATGCATTTCTTGTGGTGCATGTGCAGGCTCATGTCCTGTTGAAGCTATCAGCGAAGGCGATTCAAAATACGTTATTGACGAAGGCGCATGTATTGATTGCGGTTCTTGTGAAGGCGCATGTCCTGTAAGTGCAATAAGTGCAGGTTAATATTAACCACAATAACAAAAAAATGGGGCGGGGCATACAATAAACATACTTTTTATGTTTTGTGTGCCTTGCCTCAAACAAATTATTTTACAGTTTAACAGCCTTTGTTTGTGGTATGCCAAAATGAACGGCTGCCTTTATTTTTTTTGTGCACTTAGCTATAGCGAAAGAGAGTTATAAATATGCCTAAAGAAGACCTAAAAACAGAAATACTTGCCGGCGGTACACGTGTAAACGTTAGCAAGTGGCATAAATTTGGTGCAGACGCGTTATTGCTTTCTCATTTTTGTAGCGTAAAGCGTATGCAAAAAGTGTGCGATTTAGGCACAGGGTGTGGTATAATACCGTTGCGCCTTTTTGACAGAGGCCACAAAGGGCGGTGCGTGGGCATAGATATAGTGCCACAGGCAATAAATTTGCTTGAAAAAAGCATAAAGGAAAACAATGCGCAAAATATTATACCTATTTGCATGGATTTAAAAAATATTTTACCATGCAATATTAAAAACATTGAAAAAGAAAACAATGTAAGCAGTAATAACTTAAAAACAATTAAAGAATTATTAACTACTACACAATATGACGTTGTAACGTGTAACCCACCTTACTTTACGGGTGGTTTTATTAGCCCGGTACAAGAAAGAGCAGGCGCAAGACATGAAGAAAATTGCAACATTACAGATGTATGCAAGGCTGCTGCGTATTTGTTAAAAGATGGAGGAAAGCTTTGTATTTGTCAAAGACCGCAACGTTTGGCAGATATAATATGTGCAATGAGAGAGGCTAATATAGAACCAAAACGAATGCAATTTGTTACGGCACAGCCTTTAAAAGAGGCATGGCTGGTTTTAATTGAAGGACAAAAAAACAGGGCAAGCGGATTAAAGATTTTGCCTACAATAATTACAGAAAACCCAGACGGTACAAGACCAAGCCCGGAAATGCGAAAAATTTACGAAGAATAAGAGGGGTTGCAAAATGCAAAAACAAGAGAGCTTAAGCGGAACATTATATATTGTTGCAACTCCGATAGGCAATTTATCGGATTTAACGCTTAGGGCAAGTAAAATTTTAGAACAAGTTGATTTTATAGCAGCAGAAGACACGAGAGTTACAGCAAAGCTGTTAAATTATTTAAATATAAAAAAACCTGTTGTAAGTTACTACGAACACAACCTTAAACAAAAAGGTGAATATATATTAAACAGAATAAAAAACGGGGAAAGTTGTGCCCTTTGTAGCGATGCGGGAACACCGGCAATATCAGACCCCGGCGAAATAATTGTAAAAGACGCACACGAGATGGGCATAAAAGTTGAACCTATTCCCGGCGCTTGTGCTGCAATAGCGGCGCTTTGCAGTTCTGGGCAAGTTACAAGTGCATTTGTGTTTGAAGGTTTTTTACCAACAAATAAAAGGCAAAAAAAACAGCGCATAAATGCATTATTAACAGAACAAAGGACAATAATTTTATATGAGGCACCACATAAATTGTTAACAACATTAACAGATTTATGTAAAGAAATGGGAGAGGACAGAGCCATTACAATTTGCAGAGAGCTAACAAAATTACACGAAGAAATTTTTGTTACAACGCTTGGCAAAGCATTGCAGTTATATACAAGCAAAGCACCACGAGGAGAATTTGTAATAGTTGTAAGCGGCGCCGAAACTGTATTTGAACAAGAACCTCAATTTACATTAAGTGATGCAGTAGATATAGCACTTGCATATATGAATGAAAATGAAAGCGCAAGCACAGCGTGTAAAAAAGCGGCATTGCAAACAGGCTTTTTAAAAAGCGAAATATATAAACAATGTCAAATGAAAAAAGTAAACGAGGAAACATAATTTAGATGAAAATTATTATAATATCCGATACGCATGGAAGCTGTGCTGTTGTGCATAAAATACTTGAAAAAGAAAAAAATACTGAAGCTATAATATTTTTAGGAGATGGAATTAGAGATATTTGCAATGTAGAAATAGAATACCCACATATAACAGTTTATAAAGTTATGGGCAATTGCGACTTTTTTAGCAATGACCCCACAAAATGCATAATTGAAATTGATGGAGTGAAAATATTTTTTACGCATGGGCATTTGTACTATGTAAAAAGTAATTACAACAGCCTTTTAAACGAAGCCGGAAAAAATAATGCAGACATTGCTTTGTTCGGGCACACTCATTCACAGCTTAATAAAAAGATAAATGGCATAAATTTATTTAACCCCGGTTCGGTTTCAGGTAACAGGTGCCAAAACTACGGATGTGGCTATGGTGTTTTAGTTATTGAAAACGGCAAATATACTCTTGAAAACCGTGTTATGTAATATATGTTTTTTCAAAATAAAAATTGATTTATTTTGAAAAAATCAATGCACTAATTGCACAAAAATTTTAAAAAAAAATTGTAACCATATAATTGTACTTATTTTAGTTAAATTTAGCATGAAAATTGAGTGTTTTTTTGTGTGCTTGTAAAATTTAATTTATACATTTTGTAAAAAAAAATGCACTTACTCAATTGTTGAAAACCCTGTTGAAAGTGTGGAAAAAGGGCTTGTTTTCAAGCCTTGAGCCTTGTTGAATAGTAATTTTTGGCAAGGTTTTCAACATCATGTTGAAGGTTTTCAACAAAACTATGTGTTTAATTAATAAAGCTGAAAAAATTTTTTGTAGAAAAATTTGCGTTTTTTTAATAAAATCTTGTCAAAATTAACAAAAATTTTACATAGGTTTTAACATAGCATTTTAAAGCTGTTTTGATGGCATTTTAACTTAAAAAAAACGTTTAAAACAATAATTACATTGTTTTAAACGTTTTTATTTTTGTGGTAAAAATAATATATGTTTTTAATATAATTTATGCTTTTCCGTCTGAACCGAATAAAGCAATTTTTTCTTTAACAGTATCAACAATAGCAGCAGTACCAGTAGCAAGTAATTTGCGTGGGTCAAAACCTATACCTTGCTTGTGTTTGCCTTCTTCAATTTACTTTCTGGTTGCTTGTGCAAAAGTAACTTGGCATTCTGTATTAACGTTTATTTTGCAAACACCAAGGCCAATTGCTTTTTTTATCATTTCTTCAGGTATACCTGTGCCACCATGCAAAACTAATGGAGTAGTACCGGTAGATTCGTTAATTTTTTCAAGTGCGTCAAAAGCAAGCCCTTTCCAGTTGTCGGGGTACATGCCATGTATGTTACCAATACCGGCAGCTAAAAAGTCAATGCCTAATTGTGCAATTTCTGCGCATTCTTGTGCGTCGGCAATTTCGCCTGTACCAACAACGCCGTCTTCTTCGCCGCCAATGCTACCAACTTCTGCTTCAATTGAAACACCTTTGTCGTGAGCAATTTTAACAAGTTCTTTTGTTTTTTGTTTGTTTTCTTCAATTGAGTAATGGCTGCCGTCAAACATAACAGAGCTAAAGCCGGCATCTATACATGCAAGTGCACCGTCGTAGCTACCGTGGTCAAGGTGTAGTGCAACAGGCACTGTAATTTTTAAGCTCTCTACCATAGCGCTAACCATTGCTGCTACTGTTTTGTAGCCTGTCATGTATTTGCCCGCACCTTCACTTACGCCTAATATAACAGGGCTATTCATTTCTTGTGCGGCAGTAAGTACAGCTTTTGTCCATTCTAAGTTATTAATATTAAATTGGCCAACAGCGTATTTGCCCTCTCTGGCTTTTTGTAACATTTGTGTTGCGTTAACAAGCATTTTAATACCTCCAAATTAAACTAATTTATTATAAACTTATTGCGTTTTAAAGTATAGTAACAGTATACATTATTTTAACAGCAAAATCAATTGAAAAACAATTGCAACAGTGCGTTGGTTAAATTTATAACAAAATAAACAAAATTAGCATAAACAAATAAAAAAATATTAACAATTATTGTTTGTGATTTTTATAAAATTTAAACCACACAACTACTGTTGATGCTATTGCCAAGGTAAGGCCCGTAAAATATATATAAATAGAATTATATATAAAGCTAACAAAAGTAGAGTTAGCTAAAAGGTCTAAACGTGATAAAAAATTATTAAAATGAATAATGCTAATTAAAGCGCCTAAATAATGTAATATTGAAAAAACATATAAAAAAGACTTTTTGTAAAAAACAAATAATGTAAATACTATCATTAATAAGTTAATAACTATAATAATATAAGAAAGCGCCGTAAATATAGGGCCTATTGTTGGGTAAAAGGCTGTGTCTACAATATGTAAATTAGTAATGGTGTAATAAGCAAAACTAAAAAGCATAAAAAATGTTATAAAACAAAGTGAGTTTAATATAATTAAAGCAATGTTTGTTCTTTTTAATGGTTCGTAATGAGTTTTAACTTTATGTGCGGTTGCTATTTTTTTAAAAACACTGTCAAAACTTAAAGACACATAAGAGCGCTCGTGTTGAAGCTTTTCTCCGGTTAAGAGTTCTGTAATTGTAACGTCAAGCGCCTCAGATAAAGGGGACAACATTAATATATCAGGAAGGTTTACTCCACGTTCCCACTTGCTAATAGTTTTGTCAGACACGTTTATTTTTTTTCCTAGCTCTTTTTGAGTTAGGCCAAGATCTTTTCTCTTTTCGGCTATAAATAAACCTATTTCTTCACTTTCTGTATAATTAATATAAACCACACCCCTTTATGTAACAATTATTTAAGCCATACCGGTTTTTACTATTGCTATATTCTTAGTAAAGCATAAAAATATAAACATTGTCAATAAACACTTAAAAGAAAATATAAATATGTTGTAGCTAAAAAGTAGAATTGTTTGTTGTTTAAGCGCATATTAAGCCATTAATTAAATATACTTTTAAAATTGTGTGCAATAACATAAAAACAAAAAAATAAACATATAGTAAATTCTGCAACCAAATTTACTATATGTTATAAAAATTTATTTTTTCTTTAGCTCAACCGTAACTTCTTCAATTCTTTGGTCGTCCATAATATGCACAGTTACAATTAAAGATTTATACACAAAGCTGTCTCCAACTTGCGGTATTCGCTCAAATTCTTCAAGTGCCCAGCCTGCAACAGTTGTTGCCTCGCACTCAAAATTTTTATCAATGTAATTAATTTCATCAAACAAATCGTCAATGTGTGTGTCGCCCAAAACAAGCCAACGCGTTGCGTCAATACGCCTAATAGCAACTTCGGCTTTGTCAGATTCATCCCAAATTTCTCCAACAAGTTCTTCTAAAATATCTTCCATTGTAACAAGGCCCAGTGTACCACCGTG
>CAYJDK010000048.1:0-220 GCA_964368905.1 uncultured Bacteroides sp. | reverse complement strand
ATTTTTTTAGTGGCGTAGCTCTGCAAGCAAATCATTAATGCGTTTTGTTTTATAAACAAACATATCGTCACGTTTCATGCGGCGAGGTTGTATTTCTCTGTTTTGAGAAAGTGCATAAAGCAAATCTTTAGCGTATAAAACTCCAACAATATTATCTATGCTGCTATCATAAACAGGCACGCGGCTAAAGCCTTTATGCACGCATATTGAAATAATTTCT
>CAYJDK010000047.1:7655-11278 GCA_964368905.1 uncultured Bacteroides sp. | reverse complement strand
TAAGCCAAATAACGCTAAAATTAACTCCTGAAAATTTAGGCAACTTGGTAATAGACATACAGCGTACAGCAAGTGGGGCATTAAGTATTATTTTACGCCCGGAAACAGACGCTGCAGCAAGATTGTTAAACGACCACATTAACTCTTTGGGCAACATTATGAGTAATAATGAAAACGAAGTTAAAATTCAAGTGCAGCAAGCACAAGATACAGACAAAATGTGGCAACAAACTAACCAAGACGGAAGTAATAACTCAAACAAAAACAACCAAAACGAAGAAAACAAAAACGAAAAACAGACAGATGACTTTTTAAACAAATTAAGACTGGGTCTGTTTGAAACACAACCGCATACAGCGTAAACATCAGAAAAGAGATGAAAATATGAGTGATTTAATTATACCGTCCTCTTATGATTTGTATAATGATTACAGTACTAATTTAAATAATGCATCAACGGCGGGGCTGGATAGTGCGTTTTTAGATTATATTACTAATAATAATATAAGCGTAAACAATCCGGGTGAATCAGACGAGCTAGAGTTTACTGACTTTTTAAACCTTATGGTAATGCAATTGCAAAGTCAATCAATTGACTCTACAATGGATTCTACCGAAATGTTAAACCAACTTGTGCAAATGTCATCTGTGCAAATGATGAGCTCTTTACAAGACAGCATGAATGCAATGACACAGGCAAGCACTTTAACATATGCGGCTTCTCTTGTTGGAAAAACCGTTACAGTAGGCAGTTATGATAGCGAGGGTAACCTTGTTGAGGTTGTAGGCGATGTAACAGGCACAGGTACATACCAAAACACACCGGTTATTTTTGTTAATAACGAAATGTATGCTTTAAGCGACATTATGGCGGTTGGTACACTACCACCTAAAGAAGACGCAGGTTCCGGAGATTCTTCATCAGATGGTGGAAACACAGCTCCCTAAAATTGTATAAGACATAAAAAACAAGCCGTATTTTTAACTAAAACAAAATTTTAATGTAATAAACAAAAAGGGGGCAAAGCAATGGTAGACATTACAACACAAGCTATAATGAACAAAGCTTTGTCCGCATCAGTTCCAAAAGTTAACACACAAGTAAATGTTAATGGTTTGCATTCAAATAAAACCGTAACACAATCTTTTGGAGAAATATTGCAAAAAGAGCTTGACCAAGCTCAAGGTTCAGGACAAATAGCTTTTTCAAAACATGCAATGGCTCGTGCGCAAGAGCGAGGAATTAACGTAGATGAAAGTTTGCTTACTCGTTTAACAGACTCTGTGCAAAAAGCCGAGGCAAAAGGTGCAACAAATATTCTTGCCTTAGATGCAGGAAAAGCATTTATTATTAACGTACCGAACAATAAAGTTATAACAACAATGTCCGGTGCAGAAATGAAAGAAAATATATTTACAAACATTGACGGCGCAGTAATTTTGTAATATTGTATAAGCAGGACCGTAAAGGATGCTTTAAAGCATATGTGAATGATATGCTTTCGTATTACGGCGTTTAATGTTTGCTATAACATTAAAGGAGAAAACTTATGGCATTAACCGGAGCGATGAGTGCTGGTATATCTGGGCTAAAAACCCACATGCAAGCACTTAATGTAGTTGGTAATAATGTTGCCAACGTAAACACATACGGCTACAAAGCAGGCCGTGTTACTTTTAAAGAAAGTGTTTATAGCACACAAGCTGCCGCATCAGACGGAACAGCACTTGTGGGCGGCACAAACCCAAGGCAAACAGGCTATGGTTGTAGCATTGGAACAGTAGACCTAGACATGTCTACACAAGGGCTAGAGTCTACAGGCAGGGCACTTGACCTTATGATTCAAGGCGATGGTTTTTTCTTAATAGGCGACAAGGCCGGCGTGGCAATGGACGCTTATGATACACTTGATTTTTCAAGGGTAGGCAATTTTAAATTTGACCAAGACGGTTATTTAACAGATGGTGCAGGTAACATTATTTATGGTTTTGTTGCTGCTAACACAACTGCTGCAGGCGGTGGTTTTGAAACAACTCATGGCACTAACGGCGTTGAAGTAAGCACAAACCTTGCACCTATTAGAGTGCCGCTTGAAGCAAGCGCAACAGTACCCGGTGGTGGTGTTGCGGCAGGCGAAGCAATTTACCCCGGTGTAGATACTGCGGGCGTGAACACAGACACAACAGCACTTGGCCTAAGCGCTATTGAAACAGAAAGCGTAAGTATAGACAAAAACGGTAGAATAGCTGCAATTAACCGCGCAACAGGCGAGCCTGTACTTATAGGTTATGTGGCACTTGGCTTTGTAACAAACCCAGCGGCGCTTACCCACACAGAGGGACCTTACTACAAAGCTCTTGGCGGCACAGGCGAAGTTACAGTTGCTGTACCGGGCGCTTCTGTAACAGGTGGCTTAAACAACACGGGCGCAACAGGTGCAAACCAACTTGGCTTAACAGGCACAACACTTATGCCAAACTTCTTAGAGCAATCCGGCACAGACCTTGCAACAGAGTTTGCAAACATGATAACATACCAACGCGGATACCAAGCAAATACACGTATTGTTTCTGTAACAGACTCAATGCTTGAAGAACTTGTTAACATGAAGCGATAGGTAAGTATTTATTAATTAGCGTTTATGCACTGCTTTTTTTGGTGCAAGCTTTAAAAAGCAGTGCATAAAAATAAAATCTTTTAAGCCTTATAGTGGTAAGTAACGTACAATTAGCTTAAAATAAGCAGGAACGGAGACCTAAAAATGATTTCACTAACAAAAATGAATGGCGAAGAATTCCTTATTAACCACGAGCAAATAGAATGTATAGAACTTATTCCGGACTGTAAAATAGTTATGATGAACCACAGTTATTATCTTGTTAGAGATAAAGCAAACGATATAATAAATAAAATAGCAAATTATAATGCAAAAGTTATTGATATACGTAGAGAAATTACAATTAACGATAAAAGATAACTTTAAAAAATGATATTAAAATGAAAATTAATTCATTTGGAAGAGCATTGATAAGGGGATAGAAATAATGAACATAGTATATCTTATAGGCATTTTGATGGCAATAGTTTTTATGCTGTTTGGAATTATGGTTGATATGACCTCAGGATTTTCAGTAGACGTAGGTAAAATCGTCAACTTCTTTGATGCATCCAGTGTGCTCATAGTTATTGGCGGTACATTTGCTGTTGTTGTTGCCTGCTACCCCAAAACAATTAAAGCATTAATTAAACACTTTGCAATTATGTTTAAATCAAACAGCCATGACCCAAATGAATATGTAGATAAATTGATAGATTTAGCACAAGTTGCACGTAAAAACGGTTTGCTTGCACTTGAAGAAAAAGCAAATGCAGAAACAGACCCGTTTTTTAAACAGGCAATTACTTTAATAGTAGACGCAAACGACCCCGCACGTGTTAGAAATGTACTTGAAAATGACATGGAGCTAGCGTCTGAGAGGCACCATAGAGTTATAGGAATGTATGAAAAAGGCTCTGCAACAGCACCGGCATTGGGCATGGTTGGTACGCTAATAGGTCTTATCAACATGCTTAGAAACCTTGACGGCGGTGACATGTCCTCACTTGGCCCTAGCATGTCTAC
>CAYJDK010000047.1:1024-7645 GCA_964368905.1 uncultured Bacteroides sp. | reverse complement strand
CGGCTATGATAACAACACTATACGGTTCTGTTTTAGCACACGTTTTCTTTACACCAATTGCAACAAACTTAACAGCAAGAGACGAGGAAGAATACCTGTGCAGGCAAATTATTGTAGAGGGCATAATGGCAATACAAGCAGGTGAAAACCCTAAATTCTTGCGTGAATTTTTGCTTGTGTTTATGAACCAAAAATTACGTGAGCAAGGGCAAGACGGAAAAGGCAAAAAGGGTGGTAAAGGCAAAAAAGGCGCCTCTGAAGAGGGTTAAACATGAAATTACCTTTACATAATATTACACTTTAATGTGTATAAAGCGTAAAAATTATTATACCCAAACTTGCAAGGAGAAACGTTGATGAAGAAAAAAAGAGGTGGCGGCGGCGGTGGCGGCGCAAACTGGATGGACACCTATGGTGATATGGTTACATTACTTATGTGTTTTTTCATATTAATGTATTCAATGTCATCTATAGACCAAGAAAAATATGCAGCACTTGCTGAATCTTTTAACCCGGACGCTAGGGAAGAGGTAACAGAGTTACCTGAAAACCCGGGCCCGGCCACAGATACGGTAATGCCAACTGCCGAAGAAGCACAAGAGAATATGGACCAGCTTTACGAAGACCTTGTAGATTTTTTTATAGAAGAAGACATGGGTAGCAATGTAAGTATTAGCAAGGGCAGCGGATATGTATTTATATCGTTCCACGATGCATTGTTTTTTGCCGGCAACAGTTATACAATAAGCGAGGCCGGTATGCAAATACTTGACAGGGTTGCACAGTCTATTGGTGATGTTAGCAATTCTGTTAACGTAATAGAAGTTTTAGGGCACACTGCCCGTGTAAATGAAGACGACGCAAACTTTGTTGTAGAAGATAGGTTTTTAGCATCTAACAGGGCAACTGCAGTTACTGTATATTTACAACAAATTGGTTTTATAGAACCCTCTAGGCTTGTAAGTATAGGTTATGGCGAATGGAGGCCTATGGGCGATAACGCTATACCGGAAGAACAAGCAACAAATAGGCGTGTAGAACTTGTTGTTAGCGGATTTACGGAAGATAGTATTAACAAAGACGATATTAATATTTATTACGACATGCTTGACAGTGCAACTCCTGCAGATGAAGTTCAAGAAGGAAGCGAGTTAGAGATGAGCACTTCAACTGAAGAACAGGCAACTACTGAAGAGAGCGACCAGCAAGATGAAGAGGCGCAAGACGACGAAGAGGCACAAGAGGATGCAGAGTAAACCGTACATTATATTTAAAAGTGAGGTGAGGTATGAATGGCGGAAGTATTATCGCAAAGCCAAATTGATGCGCTGTTAAATGCAGCCAACAAAAAAGAAGATACATCATCTCCGGAGGCAATGCCCTTAGAGGAAATGAAAGAACTGGCTAAAGAGCAACGTGTTAGAAAATACGACTTTTACAGCCCAAGAAAATTTACAAAAGATAGGCTTAGGATAATAAGTAGTGTATTTGAAAATTATTCAAGAATTATTAATTCAAGAATAAACGGAATATTGCACACTTCTTGTGAAATTACAGTAGAAACTGTAGAAGAGCAACGCTACTATGAATTTTCAAATGCTATATCAGAAAACGATGTATTAACGCTTGTTCAAGTACAAACAGAAAAATCAAATTCGCCTGAAGATTCACCCGTTATATACCATTTTTCAACACAGCTTATGTTAAGTATGATGGATAGGCTTATGGGTGGAATTGGCGAAGAAGATTTAAATATAACGAACGGTTATATTTTTACAGATTTAGAACTTAAACTGTATGAAAGCATAGCACAAACTTTTATTAAAGTTTTAAGTGTAAGCTGGGAAAATTATATGAACATTGAGTTTGACTACCAAAAAATTGAAACAAACCCAACGCTTGTTCAAATAATAGGTTTAGATGAAACGGTAGTTATAGTTGGCCTTGAAGTTAAGTTTGAAAATTGTTCGGGACATGTTAATATATGTTTACCCGGCATGATGTTAACTAACATATTTACGTTTATTGCGGCAAACAGTAAAACAGGAAAAGGCAACGGCGGTGATAATGCCGATGAAATTTTAGATATGATTAAAGTGTCTGACCTTGAAATTAAAGCAGAACTTTCTCGCACAAAAATTCAGCTTTCCGATGTAAACACGTTACATGTAGGAGATGTTATAGATTTAAACCATTCTACTGAAACACCGGTTAAGTTATATATTGGAGACAAAACGTGGTTTAGCGGAAAGCTTGGTATGCAAAATAAAAATATTGCAGTAAAAATATTTGAAACACACCATAATTATTTACAAGAAAGCGAGGAGGGATAAAAGCATATGGAGTATAGAATTTATGACCCCATAGAACTTGATGCAATAGGCGAAGTAATGAATATCAGTTTAGGCTCATCTGCAACGGCAATCTCCAATATGCTTAATCACCGTATAGATATTACAACTCCAACGGTAACAGCAATGCCGGCGCATAAATTTGATGTAGGGGATTTAAACCCATCGGTAGCTGTAGAGATTAAGTATGTATCCGGCCTTGAAGGCAGCAACATAATGATGCTTAAAAAAGAAGATGTTAGGGTAATAGTTAACATTTTAATGGGCAGCGAAATTGAAAGCGATGAATTTGAGCTTAATGAGTTTAGCCTTAGTGCAGTATGTGAAGTAATGAACCAAATGATGGGCGCTGCAAGCACAGCTTTGTCAGACTTTTTAAGCAAACCTGTTAACATTTCAACTCCTGAACCGTTTTTAATGGAAAACCCAGACAAATTTAAAGAAAATTATATAGGAACGCTTTCGGGTACTATAGTAGTTGTTAAATTTATGCTAAGCATAGAGGACATGTTACAAAGTGAGTTTGTAAACATTATACCGGTAGAACTTGTTGATGACTTGTTAAAAGGATTTGGCTTTGACGTAGCTGAAAAATATGAATCTGAAACAGGTGAAATAAGGGTGGTAGAGCAAGAGGCGAAGAAAGAACCTGAAATTGCTTTGCAACCTCAAGAAGAACCACCGCCACCACCGGTGCAGGCACAGCAGCCGGCGCCAAGTGCACCACCGCCACCACCACCGCCGCAACCGGAATACAGCGCACCTCCGCCACCGCCACCACAACAGCCGGCGTATAGTGCACCACCACAAGGCGCACAAGTTCCGGCACAAACAGGGCATATTATGTACCAGGGGGACCCTAAAGTGATTAATGCACAACCGGTTGATTTACCTTCGTTAAATACAAGTGATTTGTTACCGCAAGAGCAGGCACAAAACCTTGATTTAATATTGTCGGTTCCGCTTGAAGTATCAGTTGAAATAGGCAGAACAAGAAGGAAAGTTGAAGAAATACTAACATTTTCAAAAGGATCGCTTGTAGTGCTTGATAAGCTTGCAGGAGACCAAGTTGACCTTTATGTTAATGGCCTTTGCATTGCAAAAGGTGACGTAGTAGTTATAAACGATAATTTTGGCGTTAGAATTACAGAAGTTTTAAAGCAAAACCAACTTATTGAAGCAACAAGCAACAGATAAGTTAATTTGCTATAAAAAAACAAAAATAAAATAATTAATAAATAAATTAATAAGAAAAGGATGAATATCGATGAGTAAAATTTTGATTGTTGCCGATGCAGCTTTCATGAGAAAAGTTATACATGACACACTTGAAAAAAATGGCTATACAGATTTGCACGAGGCAACTAATGGCCAAGAAGCAGTAGACAAATATTTTGAACTTAAACCTGACCTTGTTCTTTTAGACATAACAATGCCTGTTATGGACGGATTAGAAGCTTTAAAAGTAATTAGAGGAAAAGACACAAATGCTAATGTAGTAATGTGTTCTGCAATGGGCCAAGAGGCAATGGTTGTTGAAGCAGTGCAAGCAGGCATTAAAGACTTTGTTGTAAAACCATTTAAAGAAGATAGATTAATGAAAACGGTTACGTCTATTTTAGGCAACCCATAATAGAATTATGTGGGAAAGTTTATTTAGCCTAATTAGCTCACTTTTAATAATAGTTGCCATATTATTTTTAGCGTATTTATTTACAAAATATGTGGCAGGTAGGCTTTATTCGGGGCAAAGTTCATATCGTTCAAAACGAATGAAAGTTTTAGAAACAATTAACACAGGCAAAGACCAAAAGTTAATGCTTGTACAAATGGGAGAAAACATATATTTTCTTGGTTTATCACAAGGCAATGTTACATGCATAGAGCGTGTTTCACAAGAACAAGCCAAAAAGTGGACACAAGAAGATAACGAAAAATACTCTCAGTTGCCTGAAACAAGTTTTAGCGACACATTGAAAAAGGTTGCCGAGCAATTTAACAATAAAAGGAGGCCATAACTTGTGGATTCGCTAATTAATGTAAACGGCGAGAGTATTGAAGCACTGCAAATTTTATTTATTACAACCCTGTTAACACTATTGCCCTCGCTTTTAGTTATGATGACATCTTTTACAAGATATATCATATCGTTTTCATTTTTAAGAACTGCAATGGGCTTACAGCAAAACCCTCCTAACATGGTTTTAATAGGCATGGCACTGTTTTTAACACTATTTACAATGTCGCCTGTTTTAAGCACAATACAACAAGAGGCATACACACCCTACGTTGAAGGTGAGATAGACCAAGAAGAATTTATTGATACCGCAGCAGTTCCGCTTAAAGAATTTATGTTGCGCCAAACACAGCCTGCATCACTTGAAATGTTTTGCGAGCTTTCAAACACAGATGTGCCGCAAACAGAGCAAGAAGCACTTGATTTACCATTAACAACAGTTGTGCCGTCTTTTATGGCAAGCGAGCTTAAACGCTCTTTTGAAATTGGTTTTTACTTGTACATACCGTTTATACTAAAAGATGAAATAGTCGCATCTACTTTGATGTCTATGCGTATGATTATGTTACCTCCGGCAATGATTTCTATGCCGTTTAAATTACTGTTGTTCATATCGTTAGACGGCTGGCAACTTTTGTTTTCAACACTTGTACAAGGGTTTAATTAATAAACATTTATATGTAATTGCAGTTAAATGTAAATTTGTACAAATTGGGGGTTAAAATGGAAATATCCGAAGTACTGCGTGAAGCACTTGGAGTAGTGCTTCGAATATCAGGCCCAATACTGTTATTAGGCTTAACTGTAGGCATATGTGTGGCAATATTTCAGGCAGTAACATCTATACACGAGCAATCACTAGCGTTTATATTAAAGCTAATAGTTGTGGTAGGCACGCTTGTAATAGCAGGCGGCTGGATGATGGAATTGCTTTTAGATTTTTGCCGCCAACTGTTTGAGTTAATGTAAAGGCGGGCTAAAATGGACTTTACTCAACTATTTTTATTTGAAGTTATATTAATGAGAATGTCAGGCTTTGTAATGTTTAGCCCACTATACTCAAGAACAAATGTACCTGCACTTTTTAAAACAGGCCTTTCATTATTACTTGCTGTATTTGTTTATTCATATACAGCAGGCACAATCCCGCCGGTGCCAACAAACGTATTGCAATTTACAGTTATTATGTTAGTAGAACTATGCATAGGCTTAACAATAGGTTTAATAATGCGATTGTTTTTATTGGTTGTTCAATTTGGCGGCGAAATTATGGACGTTCAAATGGGGTTTTCAATGGCAAAAATGTACGACCCCAGCAGCCAAGCTAATTTATCATTAACAGCATCGCTTTTAAATGTACTATTCGTTGTTATCTTTTTTGTGCAAAACGGGCATTATACGCTATTGCGCATATTAATAACATCAAGTGAAATTATCCCATATGGAACAGCACAATTTGGCACGGAAATTGCGCAACACGTAGCACAAATATTTTTTGATACTATTTTATTATCTGTTAAAATTGCATTGCCAATTATGGCCGCTGAAATTTTTGGAATAGTTGGAATGGGCATATTAATGAAAGCCATACCTCAAATTAATGCGTTTGTAATAAATTTAGAATTAAAAGTTATACTTGGCCTAACAATGATTTTTTTGTTTTTAATACCGATGAGCGAGTATATTTTAAGCATAGAAGTACAAATGCTTAAAGACATACAAAACATTTTAGTAACGCTTTCCGGATAAAAGTATTGTGGAACGGAGGTGGCGTTAATGGCAGATCCATCAAAAACCGAAAAAGCCACCAGTAAAAAGCGAAGAGACGAAAGAAAAAAAGGCAATATATTTTTTAGTAACGACGCTGTTTCCATAAGTGTTTTATCAACGGGCATTTTTATGCTGTGGTTAACAGGCGGTACAATTGTAACAAGGGCATATGAGTTTTTAATGTATAGCATGTCAATGGCTCAAACAGTGGCTGTTGGCGGCACCGCCGATAGCATGGGCGAATATTTTTCAAGGTTTATTTTTACATTAATTATGGCAGCAGGTCCTGTGTTTTTAACTTGCCTTGTAGTTGGCCTAGCAATAACATTTTTTCAAACAAAATTATTGTTTTCTTTAGAAATAATAAAACCAAAATTCAGCAAATTAAACCCTATATCAGGCATAAAAAAATTATTCTCTATAAAAAGTGTAATAGAGGCACTTAAAGGTTTATTAAAAATAGTATTATTGTTGTTTTTAATA
>CAYJDK010000047.1:0-1014 GCA_964368905.1 uncultured Bacteroides sp. | reverse complement strand
AATATACAATTTTCTGTTTTCTAAATTAGGAGACTTTGATAAATACTTTTACACAGACATAATTAGTTCGATAAACCACATAATATCGTCATTATTTGTCTTAGTAATACAAATTTCAATAGCTTACTTCTTTTTAGCCGGGTTTGATATTATTTATCAAAAATGGCAGTATGAAGAAGGCATTAAAATGACAAAGCAAGAAGTTAAGGACGAGTATAAGCAAATTGAAGGCGACCCTAAAGTTAAAAAAAGAATAAAATCCGCTCAGTTTAAAATGGCACAATCTCGCATGATGCAACAGGTGCCTAAAGCTGACGTTATTATAAAAAACCCTACGCACTATGCTGTTGCACTTAGATATAAAGCAGAAAAAGACAATGCTCCCATTATACTTGCAATGGGAATGGACGAATTGGCTTTGCGTATATTAAGCGTAGCACAAGACAACAACATTGAAGTTGTTGAAAACAGGCCATTAGCACAAGCGCTTTTTAAAACAGGCACACTGTATAAAGAAATACCGCATGACTTATACAACGCTGTTGCAGAAGTACTTGTATATATTTACAAGCTGAAAACAAAAAAGAAATAACATAGTTTTCGCTAAAAACCTAAAGGTAGGAAAACGGCTTTTATGAAACAATTTTTAAACAATTCAATAGCGCTACTTGTA
The DNA here is from genome assembly GCA_964368905.1 of uncultured Bacteroides sp. Classification (GTDB taxonomy): domain Bacteria; phylum Bacillota; class Clostridia; order Oscillospirales; family Ruminococcaceae; genus Ruthenibacterium. The sequence goes on along the minus strand of CAYJDK010000047.1, from coordinate 341 downwards.
GTTGTGGTAGTTTTGTTTTTAGTTTTGCCGCTACCTACATTTCTACTTGATATTTTACTTGTTATTAATATTTCGCTTTCAATAATGATATTAATGATAACAATGACTATATCAAAAACTTTAGAATTTTCAATATTTCCATCATTACTATTAATAACAACATTGTTTAGGTTAGGCTTAAATGTATCGTCTACACGTTGGATTTTAGGCAACGGCGGTAATGCAGGTGTAGTTATTAGGTCTTTTGGTAATTTAATAACGCAAGGCAATATAGTTATAGGCGTTATAGTTTTCTTAATTATAGTTTTAGTTCAATTTATAGTTATTACTAAAGGCGCAGA
>CAYJDK010000046.1:7227-11442 GCA_964368905.1 uncultured Bacteroides sp. | reverse complement strand
GCAATGCCGGGTAAACAAATGGCAATTGACGCAGACTTAAGTAGCGGACTTATAGGCGAACAAGAGGCAAAAGCACGCCGCGAAGTAATACAAAAAGAAGCAGACTTTTTTGGCGCTATGGACGGTGCCACAAAAATTGTTAAGGGCGACGCAATAATGTCCATTATAATAACTGCCATAAACTTTATTGGTGGTATTTTAATTGGAATATTACAAGGCGGAATTGAAATAGAGCAAGTTTTCAGCATATATTCAATTGCAACTATAGGTGACGGCCTTGTTTCACAAATCCCATCGCTTATGATATCAACTGCAACAGGCATGATAGTTACTCGCTCTGTTTCAGACGATAGCCTTAATACAGACGTTGTTGCACAATTTAAATCACAACCAAGGGCTATATTTTCAACAGGCGTTATTTTAATTTTACTTGGCGTTATACCGGGTACACCAACAATACCACTGCTTTTTGTTGGAACAGGCCTTGGAGCCGCAGGCTATATAAGTTCTCAAAAAATAGAAACTGTAAAGCGCCAAGAAGAAATAGTGCTAGCAGAGCAATTACAAAAAGAGTCTCAAGAAAGCACTCCGTCCGAAACAGATTATTTTAGGGATATAAATAATGTATATTCGTTATTAAATGTAGAACCTGTGGAAATGGAATTTGGTTATAGTTTAATACCACTTGTGGATGAAAGCAGTGGCGGTAAATTAATAAACAGAATAGTAATTTTCCGCAGACAATTTGCACAAGAAATGGGTCTTGTTGTGCCGTCTATACGTTTACACGACGGTGCGGCACTTGGCACAAACCAATATATTATTAGAATTAGGGGCGAAGAAGTATCTAAAGGCGAAATATTGGTTGACTATTATCTTGCATTGGAACCATCTTCTCCCGGTGGGCAAATAGATGGAATTGAAACAATAGAGCCGGCATATGGCATACCTGCACGTTGGATATTACCTGAAAATAAAGAACTTGCAGAGATATATGGTTATACAGTAATAACACCGCTAACCGTTATGTTAACCCATTTAACAGAAACAGTAAAACAACATGCACACGAGCTTTTAGGCAGAACAGAAACAATGCAACTTGTAGATAACTTAAAATTAACTATGCCGGAGCTTGTAGAAGACGCAATACCAAACGCCGTAACTTACGCAACACTTGAAAAAATATTGCGTAATTTAATTAAAGAAGGAATACCAATAAAAGACCTTGCAGTTATATTGGAGACTTTGCTTGAATCCAGCACAATTACAAGAGACACAGACATGATGACAGAAAACGTAAGAACTGCATTAAGCCGCACAATTACACGCAAGTTCTGTGAAAACGGCCAGTTACGTGTTGTTACACTAGATGCAAACCTAGAAAAGAGCATTTTAAGTGCACTTGCCAAAAACGAACAAGGCGTTTACCTTGCACTAAGCCCTGAAATAATGCAGCAAATTATCTCACAACTGGGAGATTTACGCAAAAAATTTAATGATTTATCTCAAACACCAATTATACTTACAAGCCAAGTAATACGCGTGTATTTAAGCAGAGTAATTGCAGGATTTTACCCGGACGTGTACGTGCTGTCTTTTACAGAAATAACAAGCAATGTGCAAATTCAAGCGCTTGGAAATATAACACTGCAAATAAACGAAGAATCGGCCTAGTTTTAAAGTAAATGGCTAACAAGCAGAAAGGAGCGTGTTATATGATTGAGCAAACAGCATTAAATGAAATGCAAGAGCTTAACACAGATGTTGATGTGGACACGCTTGACAATGAACAACTGCTTTTGCTTTATAAAAAAACAGGCGACAATGATATAAAATGGAAACTTGTATTAAGGTTTACAGATTTTATTAAACGCATAGCAGTACAAACTTGTGGGCTTTATAACGGCTTTACCCAGCTAGATGATGTTATACACGAGGGAGTTATTGTTCTTTTAAGTGCAGTAGACAGGTTCGATGTTTCAAAAGAAGTTAGGTTTGAAACGTATGTATCTAAAAGGCTTAGAGGCATGATTGTGGACCTTGCAAGAAAAAACGATTGGTTACCACGCCATTTGCGCCAAAGGATTGTTAAAGTTAACAAAGCCGTGGAAGAACTTTCTATAAAACTTGGGCATATGCCTGACTCTAGTGAAATTGCAGCCCATTTAGGCCTTACAAAACAACAATATAACGAAATGTTTAAAGACATGGCCATAACAAATTTAATGTCTCTTGAAGTTTTACTTGAAACATATGGCAACACATCAGGTAAAATGATTTCATCATCTGATTCAAGCGGTTTGCCGCAAGACGCATATGAAGAAAAAGACTTGTTTAATAATTTGCATAAAGGGATAGATTGTTTACGTGAAAATGAGCGTATGGTGTTATCGCTGTATTATGAAAAAGAACTAACAATGAAAGAAATAGCACATGTGCTTGGAGTAAGTGCACCTAGGGTATCTCAAATTCATAGCAGGGCAATACAAGAATTACGCTTTTATATGGAAAATGAATATGGAGCATGAAATATATTTTGCTTAATTGATAGAATGAAATTGTCAATTGCCGTATATTAACGGTAGAACGGAGTTTATTATGACAAAAGGCTTTTATAATTTAACGTCTGGGATATTATCTCAAACACGTAGGTTAGATGTAATTGGTAATAATATGACAAATGTAACAACACCGGGTTATAAGGCGGAAACATATACAGATGTTACGTTTGAAGACGTGTTGATTAGCCGTGTTGGCAACAGTGACAAGAGCGAATCTGAGGTTATTGGATCACAAAGCTATATGCTTGCATCTGATAGACTTTACATAGACTTGGAGCAAGTTGGTTTTGATATAACAGGCCTAAACCTTGACTTTGCAATAATGGGTGAGGGTTATTTTGGAATACAAACAGCAAACGGAACTGAATATACACGTGGTGGCAGTTTTTCTCTTGACGAAGAGGGTTACTTGTTTGCCCCCACTCACGGCAGAGTTTTAGGGCAAGACGGACAGCCTATTCAACTGTCAACAGACTTAATAACGTCTGACAATGAGGGGCGTATTTTTGACTTTGAAACAGGCGCATTGTTAGGGCAGGTGGGAACATTTACGTTTGAAGACGAAACATTACTTGTTAAAAACAACAGTGGTCTTTTTGGCACAGGTGGCCAAGCGGCAACACCGGGAGACGCACAATTAATGTGGAAAGCTGTTGAAAATTCTAATGTAGACCTTGCGGGAGAAATGAGCCGCATGTTAACGGCTCAAAGGTCTTTGCAAAGTTCTGCACAAGTACTTAAAATATACGACCAAATGCTTTCAAAATCTACAACCGACATAGGTAAAATGGTTTAATAAAGTGTGATTTTACAAGTAAACTACAAGTAACGCTGCAAAATAATGCAGCAGAACGGAGCGTTTTATGATACAAGGTTTTTATGCAGCATCAGTTGGGGCGCAGCAACAAATGGAGCGTATGAGCGTACAGGCAAATAATATTGCAAACGTAAACACATACGGTTTTAAGGCTAAAAGCCCTTCTTTTGGGACATTAATGTATGGTATGTTGAATGGAGTAGAACAAAATGATATACCAATAGGCAGTGGTGCACAAATGGTTTCTACTGCTACAAATCACGACACAGGCGGGTTTGTACAAACGGCAAGAAGCCTAGATTATGCAATATTTGGCGAAGGCTATTTTGCACTGTTGGATTTTGAAACAAATGAAATTTCATACACGAAAGACGGCTCGTTTACACTTTCGCGCTTTGAAACAGCAACAGGCGAAACGTTTTATTTGTCAGACGGAAGCGGTAGGCTTGTTCTTGACGATGCAAACAACCCAATTATTGTAACAGACCCAAATGAAAAACAACCGGTTGGTGTTTTTGAAATACAGTATAAAGATGGTTTATTGCATTTAGACGGAGGGCGTTTTTTAGCTGACCCTGATAAAAATGGCACAATAACTGCAATAGAGGCACAAGTTGAGCAAGGATTTTTAGAAGAATCTAACGCAGACCTTGCAACAGAAATGGGCAGAGTAATTGAAACACAAAGAGCATACGGATATGCACTTTCAATGATGAGAACGGCAGACGAAGTAGAAACAACAATAAATGGGTTAAGAACATAAATCTTTTAATGTTAATAGGTGATAAAGTTGAAAAGTTTTGAAGAATTAAGCGGCCTTGAAATAGATGCACTGAG
>CAYJDK010000046.1:705-7189 GCA_964368905.1 uncultured Bacteroides sp. | reverse complement strand
TGCACTCGTAAGAATGTCCGGTGAAATAAACGGCGTTATATTATCTGTGCAACAAATTGAATTTGTAAATTTAATTTTAACTAAAATGTTAGATAAACAAATTGAAAATTATGAGCAACTTGATGATTTGGATGCATCTGCACTTGTTGAAATTAGTAACATAATGATATCTACGTTTATTAATTCTTTAAGCTCATTTGCCGATATAAACATAGGTCTTTCTGTACCTGCGTTTACGGTAGATATGCAAGGTGCAATTTTAGCGGTGCCAATGGCAGAATTTGGCGGACAATCTGACTATATTATGACAATAAGCGCAGACTTTATTTGCGATAATAAGCAAGTTCCTTGTAAATTATTGCTTTCACCGGATATACAGTCTTTAAACTTTTTACTTAAGAAATTAGGAGTTCTTAATGAATGATAAAATAATTGTTGGAATAGCAGACATGAAGTTAGCGAAAGGCACAGGTTCTTTAGTAACTTACGCACTAGGTTCTTGTGTAGGAATAAGCCTTTATGACCCACTTAACAAGATATGCGCATTAATACACATACTCTTGCCACTTAATATGGAACTTGGTAGAAATGTACCATTTAAATATGCAAATACTGCAATAAAAGAAACATTAAAAATAATGGCACAGCAAGGAGCTGTTAAAGGTTTAATAAAGGCAAAAATTGCCGGCGGGGCTTGTATGTTTGATACAGCCGGAGCAAAAAGCACAGCAATGAACGTTGGGCAAAGGAATATTGAAAGCGTAAAAATGTGTTTAAAACAAGAGGGTATCCAATTGCAAGCAGAAAACGTTGGCGGAAACAAAGCACGTACCATGACTGTTGACGTAGAAACAGGAGCTGTCCATTTAAAAAGTTATGGTATACCCGATGTAGTTTTATAAATAAAGTACAAATTATATTAATAGGAGTGGTGATGGTGAACGATAAAAGAATAGACGTATTAGAAACGGGTACAAATGAAATAGAGATAATGCGCTTTACAATAGACGGTAATATGTATGGCATTAATGTTTATAAAGTTAGCGAAATTATGCTTACAGAACCCGTAAGAAGTATGCCGCACTCTCACTTTGCGGTAGAGGGTATTTATAAACCTCGCGATACGGTAATAACTGTTATAGATTTACCGTCTTATATTAACTCGCAAAAATCACCACACAATGAAAAAGATTTGTTTATAGTAACAAATTTTAATAAAATGTCAATTGCATTTAGGGTGCACACTGTAGAGGGCATTAGCAGAATTTCCTGGGCAGACATTCAAAAGCCGGATAATGCACTTGCCAGCAGTGAAAATTCTATTGTAACTTGCATTACAGAGTGCGCAGGTGAAATTGTGAGCATATTGGATTTTGAAAAAATTGTATCTGATATTGCGCCTGAAACAAGCATTCAAGAAAAAGAAATTGATGAGCTAGGGCAAAGAAATATTAATTCAAAGTCAATATGGCTTGCAGAAGATTCGGCTTTATTAACACAGCTTATACATTCGTCTTTAACAAAGGCACGTTTTACTAGCTTAAAAATGTTTTCTAACGGTGCAGAACTTTGGGATGCATTAAATAAACTTGATGCAAGTGAAATAGAGCAAAATGTAAAACTGATAATTACGGATATAGAAATGCCAAAAATGGACGGGCACCATTTAACAAAATTAATTAAAGACAGTACCAAGTTTAGTAAAATACCGGTAGTTATATTTTCTTCGCTTATATCTGAACAAATGTGGGTAAGGGGAACAGAAGTAGGAGCAGACGCACAGCTTAGCAAGCCGGAAATAGGTAAACTTGTAGGGATAATTGACGATTTGCTTAAAGACAAATAGAACAAAATATTTATGTTGTGCACAGCGCATTAAAAAATATCTAACGATATTCGGAAAGAGAGTGAAACAATGAGCAGCAAGTATATTGTAAGGATACCCATAAAAGATGCTCAGAGCAAAATTGTAGGTTACGATGTGCAGTACCATGGGGAAAATAGCGCATTTGGTTCAGGAACAACCGGTGCCTCGTCACCGGAAGATTTTGTTGCAGCAGATACAATTTATGGTTTTTTAACTCAAAATCAAGACAAACATTTTAGCGGAACACTTAATTTTATGACATTTACGTCAGCACTGCTCATAAAAAAAACACCGTTATTGTTCGATGTAAGCGACCTTGTTATTCAAATAAACGATAGCGTTCTTATACATCCGCTTGCCATGCATATGGTAAGGCAATATTCAAAAAGTGGGTATAAAATAGCAGTTAACGAGTTTGAATTTACACAGCGTTATATGGCATTTATAAACGATATAGACTATATTTGTCTTGACGCTAAAAGCACTAGTGCACAAACCATAGACCATATACTTGAAACTGCAAACAGCATGAATAAAAAATGCATTGCATGCGGAGTTGATACTAAAAATTTATACGAAGAAGTAAAAGAAAAACCTTTTTATGCATTTAAAGGTAATTATGTGGCAAAGCAAATTGCAAGCAAAACACATAGTAGTGACTTTTTACAAACTAACTTTTTCAGGTTAATGGTAGCAGTAACTAAAGAAGAACCGGACATTGAAGAAATAGAACAAATTATTTCTTTTGATGCAACTTTAACTTATGGAATATTAAAAATGGTAAATTCGGTGCATTTTGCATTGCGTAAAAGGGTAACTAATGTACGCCAAGCAATAATGACAATAGGCCTTAACGAGATGAAACAGTGGGTTTATCTATTAAGCGCAACAAACGGAGATACCGACAATGCAGACGAGGCTTCTCAAGAATTTTTACGTCTTTCATTTATGCGTGCAAGTTTTTGCAGCAGAATAGTAGACTATGTAAAAAAATCTAAAATAAAACGTGCAGATGCATATTTGCTTGGAATGCTTTCTACATTAAATTACTTAATTGATATGCCAATGGTTGAAATTTTAGATGAAATACCGGTTATACAAGAAATAAAAGATGCATTACTAGAAAAAGAAGGTGTTCTTGGCAATATATTTGAGCTAATATTGTGCTATGAACAAGCAAACTGGAAAAGAATAGACGAAATAGCAGAAGAGTTATCAATATCTACAGACATATTGACAAACTTATACTTCTCTTGTGTAGAAGAAGCTCTACGCATTTGGACAGATATTACAAGCCCTATGGAACAACCTGTATTGACTGTTTAGCATTAAAATAATGCAAAAACATTAATATGAATTTGAAAATAATATTAAAGGAGGAAACTTTTTACAATAAAAAGTTTCCTCCTTTAGCTAATGTTAATTGCGCATTTAATTTATAATAATTATGTTAAAATAATACTAGAAAGTAAATTAATATAATGCGCCGTTATTTTATAAATATAATAAAAGCCGGTTTTTAAAATAAAAACCAAAACATTAATTGTGGCGAAAGGAGAATTATTATTAAAAGTAAACTTATTAATATTTTTTATATTGTTTATATTGCTCTGTTTGCCATTGTTACGTTTAATACAATATTTAACAATTTCTATTTTGATTATAAATGGTACTATGTTTTACCAATTATGCTAGTTTGGTGTGCAGTGTTTTTAATTATTTACAAAATATTAAATAAATACAGTGCAACAATAGAAAACAAAACAAATAAACTATTAATATTGTTTTTTATATTGCTTACATGTACACAAATAATTGTATATTATTTTGCCGCAGGCTACCCAACAATAGATTTTGAAAAAGTTTTTACAGGTGCATATAACTATACAATAACAGGAGAAATTCTTGACCCGTACCTAGATTATTTTTATAAATTTCCAAACAATATGCCTATTACTATAATATACCAGTTTATATTTCGTGTTTTTCATAAATTAGGTGTAACCAACTTTTTTATGCTTGGTGCAGTGTTAAACGGTATTTGCATCCAATTGGCTTATCTTTTTGTTTTCTTGTCTGTTAAAGAGCTGTCAAATCCAAAAAATGCTTTTTTGGCAATAATAATATTGTATTTTTGTATGCCTTTACAAACGTATATTTCAGTATTTTATACAGACACAACAACAATGCTCTATCCGGTTGCGGCTATATATTTTTATTTATTAATATGTAAACAAAAAAACTCAAAAACTCAAAATTTAATATTAGCATTGTTGCTAGGTGCATTTGTTGCGGTTGGCACATTAATTAAAAACTCCGTAATATTGGCGTTAATAGCAATATTAATTGTATTGTTTTTAAATTTGCAGTTAAAAAAAGCATGTGCATGTTTAGCAAGCTTTATTGTAATTTTTGCGCTTGTAAGCGGTGCTTCAAATGCATTTATGTACAATAATATTTTAGACAAAACTGTGGCAGAAGACAAAGCAACCCCTTTTATTGCGTGGATAGCCATGGGCTTAAAAGGTGACGGTGCACATAATGCAGACGATAACCATTATGTTTGGGCGTTTGAAACAAAAGAAGAAAAAGTAGACGCTTCAAAACAATTACTAATACAGCGTTTGCAAGAAAAGGGCCCTATAAATTATTTAAATTTTTTAAATAAAAAAGCAGTTAGAAGTTTTGGCAGTGGCAATTTTAACGCACAATATATTGTTGCAAACGCATTAATGAAAGATAACTTTGCCGTTGATATTATATATCCTGACGGAAAATATTTTGAAATATATGATACAATAGCACAAGCGTATCATGTGTTAATAATGGTGTTTTTAATTATTGGCGCAATATTATCTAAGCTATTAAAAGACTATAGATTTTTAGTTTTTCAAGTTTCAACGTTTGGGCTATTGTTATTTTTGCTCTTGTGGGAGGCAGGCACAAGATACTTGCTAAATTACTACCCTGTTTTAATTGTAAGTGGAATTGTATGTGCTGTGTCACTTTATAAAAAAACAAAACATACGGTAATTAATTGTTGAAAAAATAATAGCAAACAGCATAATTATAAAAATAAAAGCCTAATGCTAGTAATTTTTAGCATTAGGCTTTTATAAAACTTAACTAAAAGTTTTTAACTTAGCTATTTTGGTAATGTTCTTGCGGCTTTGAAAAAAGCGAAGGTATACTGCAAATAGCACTAACGCCAACAATAGTGTAAACAGCCCTTGCAAGAAGTGTTTGAGCGCCACCAAAAAGCCACGCAACAAGGTCGAAATTTAAAAGCCCTATAAGCCCCCAGTTTAAACCGCCTACTATTAAAAGCACAAGGCATATTTTATATAGTACGTTCATAATACAATCCTTTCTAATCGCCGGTTACATTTATATATTGTGGCAATTTTTTAGTATATTATTATTTTGCACAGTATAATTCAATTTTATACATTTAAAAATATTGAGAGAAATTGCTTTTTATGTTATAATTTATAGAATATTGAATAATTAGCTATTTAGTGCAAATACTTTTAATTTGCTACAAAATATGTTTATAAAGCGTAATTTGTAGGCATACGTTAATGATATTTGCAGAGTTTTAGTATAAGGTGAAAAGCAAAGTGCAATGCTTTTTATATTAACAAATGTGAAAACACTTTACACTTTGCCGCTTAAAAACAAGCTTTTAATGGATTATTAAGCCGTTTTTATAACACGTTGCAAACAAATATTTAAAATAAGTGCAATTTTAGTGCTTGTTAAAAAATAAACTAAAAAAGAAAAAGCTAATATTAGTTTAAAATTAATATTTATACTTGAAAGGAAATAAAATTTTATGAATTTTGAAAGGCGTTGTTGGGCGCAAATAGACCTTGATGCACTAAAAAATAACTTTGAATTCGTAAAAAGTTTAACATATCCTATACCAATAATGGCAGTTGTAAAAGCAGATGCATATGGGCACGGTGCAAAGAAAGTTGCGAAGCTTTTTCAAAATGCAGGCGTTTCTTGGTTTGGCGTTAGTGGCTTGCAAGAAGCATTAGAACTTAGGCGCTGCGGTATAGATAAAAACATACTTATTTTAGGGTACACCGCGCCTGAATATGCAAAAATTATTGCAGAAAACAACATAACACAAACAATTAACACATTTGAATACGCAGAGCAGTTATCAATGGAGGCAAAAAATATTGGTGTTAATATTAACGCGCATATCAAAATAGATACCGGCATGGGTAGGCTTGGTTTTGCTGTAGGCACAAATATTGAAAAAGCTACACAAGAAATTGCAAAAACATGTGTGTTAAATAATATATACGCAAAAGGTATTTATACGCATTTTGCAGTTGCAGACAGTTGCGAGGAAAATGATATTGAATATACTAAAATGCAGTATAAATTATTAAAGCAAACAATAAAAAAATTAACATCTTTAGGTAGAGCGTTTAGTATGGTGCACTGTTGTAACTCGGCAGGTATATTAATGTCACAAATATTGCATTGCGATATGGTTAGGGCAGGCATAATTTTATATGGAGAAGCACCATCGCATGATTTATACCATAACCAATTAAAACCGGCTGTACAATTAAAGGCAGTAATATCTCAAATTAAAGT
>CAYJDK010000046.1:0-695 GCA_964368905.1 uncultured Bacteroides sp. | reverse complement strand
AAAGTTATAAAGCAGGAAGAATGTGTTAGCTATGGCAGAACATTTTGCGCTAAAAATGAAATGAAAGTAGCAACCATAAGTGCAGGTTATGCAGACGGATATCCAAGGCTAATGTCAAACAGGGGAACTATATCTATTAATGGGCAACAGGCAAAAGTTGTTGGTAGGGTGTGTATGGACCAAATGGTTGTAGACGTTACGCATATTAATAGTGTAAAAGTTGGCGACATAGCAACGCTGTACGGCGATTTAATTGCAGATAGTGTAACAAGAATAGCAGATATGACAGGAACAATAAACTACGAAATTTTAACAGGCATAGGGCATAGGGTGCCGCGAGTTTATGTAGAAAACGGAAAAGAAATTGAAATATCAGATTATTTGGGAGAATGAAAATGCAAGAAAAAAATAAAAAACTATTAGTTGTTATTGATTATCAAAATGATTTTGTAACGGGAGCATTAAAAAACGAGGCGGCTCAAAAGTTAGAAGCCGGCATTGAAAATGCAGTTAAACAAGCTTTAGATAATGGCGAGTACGTTTTATTTACACGCGATACACATGAAAACGACTACTTAAAAACAAGAGAAGGTAATTTTTTACCCATAGAGCATTGTATTAAAGGTACGCATGGCCATAATTTATATGGCTCACTGGCAAAATATGAAAAAAGTGATATAGAAAATGTATGCATT